>NZ_JBDWLR010000053.1:0-66994 GCF_039973035.1 Sedimentitalea sp. | reverse complement strand
GGAACCTCGCTTGCGGAATTCATCAGGGCCAGTGGAGGCAATGCCAAAACATAAACAGGCCGGACAGACGACAGTACTGACGAAAATGACCGCGCATATCACCAGAAAACACTTGCAATGCAGGAGCCACCCACAGATGACATTCGCGACCTTGCAGCATTTCGGAGCTATGGGCTGAAATCCTGCCATTTGCCGCAACCGGTTTGAAGGTCCGCAGTCTGTGAACGGGCCAAACTTCGCAAAGGTCGGCGTCTAAGCGTTGCAACTGTTCCGAGGGATGTTGTTGCCAGAGGCACGGCATCTCAGTGCAGATCGCGTCAGGGATTGAACCCATACCGCGCTTTCACTTATAGAGCGTCGAAACGGATACATCAGCAGGAGGCTCACGATGGCCGGCCATTCCAAATGGGCAAATATTCAGCATCGCAAGGGACGTCAGGACGCGGCGCGCTCCAAGCTGTTTTCCAAGCTCAGCAAGGAAATCACCGTCGCGGCCAAGATGGGCGATCCCGATCCCGACAAGAACCCGCGCTTGCGGCTCGCGGTCAAGGAAGCGAAATCGCAATCTGTGCCCAAGGACGTGATCGACCGCGCGATCAAGAAATCGCAGGCGGGCGAGGGCGATGATTATGAAGAGATCCGCTATGAGGGCTATGGCCCCAACGGCGTGGCGGTGATCGTCGAGGCGATGACCGACAACCGCAACCGCACCGCGTCGACCGTGCGGTCAACCTTTTCCAAGAATGGCGGTAATCTGGGCGAAACTGGCAGCGTTGGTTTCATGTTCGACCGCAAGGGCGAAGTTACTTATCTCGCCGAAGTCGGCGATGCGGATACGGTGATGATGGCCGCGATCGAGGCTGGGGCCGAGGATGTTGAAAGTTCCGAGGACGGGCACGTCATCTGGTGCGCGGATACCGATCTGAACGACGTTTCCACCGCACTTGAGGTCGAACTGGGCGAATCCGAGAGCACCAAGTTGGTCTGGCGTCCGACCACCACGACCGAAATGGATCTGGAGGGCATGCAGAAGCTGATGAAGCTGATCGACGCTCTGGAAGATGATGATGACGTGCAGCGCGTCACCAGCAATTTCGATGCCAGCGACGAGGTGATGGATCAACTCTGAAAAGAGTTGATTCTCAGCCGCTGACGTAGGGTGCGTTTTTCGCCTTCGCGGGGCGATAAAAGATCTTTTGATTGTGGAGCCGCCCGAGCAGATCGTGAATGGCAGAGAGCTCTTTGTCGATCAGGTCGCTGCGCGTCGTGTCTGAAGGTGCATCGGTCTCCTCCAAAAGCGCCAGTCTTTCAATAGAGACCGCCTGCTTATGCAGTCTCAGGGCTGCCTCGATACGTTCGATATCGTCTACAGTCAGTTCAAAGTTCTTGTTGTAGCCAGCCATTCATCGACCTCTTTGGTTTGCGACCAGATGTGTCCTGCAAACGGCATATAGGGGGCGATATGCGACATGGCTAGCGCGAACTGGGCTTGATGCGAAAGAATACTCTCGCATACTGGGCTGAAGCGACATATTGTTGCGCTCAGATTTGCACCAGTTCTTCAGCTGCCGCACTACGGACGGCGCGGATCAGCGGAGCAAGTGTTGGTGCCATGATCCGGCTCACCTGCAGGGAAAGCGGTACGTCGAGTGGTGCATCGGCGATGAGCGGCACAAGTGTTTCAGTCTCCAAATGCGCCGTGACGAGCTGTTCGGGATTCATGCCCCAGCCCAGCCCAAGCCGCGCTGCGTCGATGAACGCCTGCGTCGAGGGCAGGTAATGCACCGGCGGGGATAGGTGGACGCTGAACATCTGGTCGATCCACCTGCGTTGCAGCATATCCTTGGCGTCGAACGTCAGGCAGGGCGCGCGGGCAAGGGACGCCGGATCGACCTGCTCTTGAAACCATCGCTTCTTAAAAGCGAGACTGGCCGTCGGAATATAGCGGAGCGCGCCAAGCGGCCAGGCGTCACACCCGGCTGCGGGCTTTTCGTGTGCGGTGATCGCCATGCTCACCTCGCCGCGACGGAGCCATTGGGCGCTGTGATCCTGATCATCGATGACAAGGTCAAACAGCACGTCCTCGACCTCTGACAGCGCGCGAATGAGCCATGTGGCAAGGCTGTCGGCGTTGACCGCAATCTTGAGCCGGGCAGGGCCGGTCGTGTTCTCAAGAGCAAGTTCGCGGCTGACATGCGCCTCGAGCAGGGCGACGTCCTCGGCATGTTTGACCAGTCGCGTTCCGGCAGGCGTGCCCGTACAGGGGCTTCCGCGTAGGACCAGTGCACCCCCAACGCGATCCTCCAGAGCCTTGATCCTTTGCGAGATCGCCGAAGGTGTGACGCCCAGATCGGATGCTGCCGCGTCAAAGCTGCCGCGACTCAACACTGCTGTCAGGGCGGTGAGTTGATGGGGATCAAATTGCATTAGCGTTTCTTAATTATCCTAAAGATCTTTAACTGGATAAAGGTACCGACCCTGTTTAGTCAAATCCAGACGACGCATAGGGGGCATTATGACATCGACGTTTTTTGCAGGTTTTGCTTTGGGTTTCAGCCTGATCCTGGCGATCGGGGCGCAGAATGCCTTTGTCTTGCGTCAAGGTCTCCGACGCGAGCATGTGTTCTGGATTTGCCTGACCTGTGCTGTGTCTGACGCACTGCTCATCACCGCAGGGGTCGCCGGATTCGGATCTCTGGCGACCTATGTGCCATGGTTTGAGCCGGTGATGCGTTACGGAGGTGCTGCGTTCCTGATCGCTTATGGTGCGATGAGCATGCGCAGCGGATGGCGAGGCGGCTCGGCCCTCGTCACAGCGAACGGATCATCAAGTGGCCTCGTGACGAGCCTGATGACGGTGTTGGCCTTTACCTGGCTCAACCCGCATGTCTATCTCGACACGGTTGTGCTGATCGGATCGATTTCGGCGCAATACCCTGATCGGCTGCAATTTGGCCTCGGCGCGGTCACGTCCAGCTTCGTGTTCTTCTTTACTCTTGGTTACGGCGCGCGGCTGCTGGCGCCGTTGTTTTCTCGTGCAACGGCTTGGCAGGTGCTGGATGTTCTGATCGCAGTGATCATGTGGGCGATTGCAATCAAGTTACTTATCATGTGAAGGGTTGTGTCGGGCGCCGATCGGGTGTTGAAGATGGATCATGGAAAACGCACAATCATCGCGCCCCATGGTTGGCATTTTATGGATGCTGGTGACCGGGCTGTGCTTTGTGGCCGTCACGGCCATCGTCAAATATCTTGGCCCCCGGATTCCGCCAGAAGAACAGGCTTTTTTGCGGTATTTTCTGGGGCTGGTCTTCCTGATTCCGATGCTGCCGGCATTGTTGAAAACACGGTTGAACACCAAACTTGTTCTGCAATTCAGCGTGCGCGGGGCATTGCACGCGGTGGGCGTGATGCTGTGGTTCTATGCCATGACCCGAATCCCACTGGCTGAGGTGACGGCGATTAACTATTTGGCACCGGTCTATGTCACGCTTGGCGCGGCATTGTTTCTGGGTGAAAGGCTTGCGATGCGGCGCATTGCGGCGGTAATCACTGCCCTGATCGGCGCGGTCATCATCCTGCGGCCCGGTTTTCGTGAAATACAACCGGGGCATTGGGCGATGCTGTTGGCGGCGGTACTCTTTGGTGGATCATATCTGCTTGCCAAAGTCACGGTGGGCAAGGTTCCCGCAGCCGTTGTTGTCGGGATGCTGTCCATCGTGGTGACCTTGGCGCTGGCACCGTTTGCCTATGCGGTTTGGGTGACACCCACCTGGACCGAGATCGGCATTCTGTTCGGTGTGGCGTGTTTTGCCACGGCAGGCCACTATACGATGACACTGGCGTTTGCGGCGGCCCCGGTCGCTGTCACCCAGCCGGTGACGTTTCTTCAACTGGTCTGGGCAACGGCGCTCGGGGCACTTGCGTTCAGCGAACCGGTTGATTTCTGGGTGGTGCTTGGCGGGGCGATTGTTCTTGCCTCTGTCAGCTTCATCACCTGGCGTGAAACCATGCTGAACCGTCGCCAGATCACGCCGGCGACACCCGCAACCAAGGTTTGACCCCCGTCGTCGGCGCTCGGTCGACCAAGTTGTTTCCGCAAAGTTGCAGATGAACAGTTGAACTGTCGTGCCAACTTCGAAATACCCTTGATCCCATTGCAGGGAGAACGATCATGATTAGATCGACAGCCACATTATTGCTTATGACGTTGGCACTCGGCCCTTCCGCGGCACTCGCGGGCCTGGAAGTGTGCAACGATACCGAGGTTCTTCAGGCTGTCGCAATTGGGTATCAGCGCGGAGGCGACAAGATATCAGAGGGCTGGTGGACGATTGAACCGGATTCCTGCCAAACGCCGCTTGCCCGCGATCTGGCAGGCGGGCAGATTTATCTGCACGCCAAGTCACCCGATCCCTTGCCCGCACGCACCGGGGCAGAGTTTTGCACAAGCGAATCACGTTTCACGATTGTGAACAGTGACGACTGTATCGTGCTGGGACATCAGATCGCGCTGTTTCACGCCATACCGGTTGAAGAAGGCCAGGCGCATGTCACCGTGCAACTGTCCGAGTTGAGCGAGCCTGACGCTGCGATGACACTGGTTCGCGATGACGCGGTGTTTCAATCCTGTCAGCCAGCCGATGAGGAGGGCGCCCTGACCTGTTCGTTCCATGCGGGTGGCATCAGATACGAAATCAACGCAGACACGCCGGCACCGGTCCTCGAATTTTTGGGTGAACTTGCACCCGCTACACCGCTTGCGGTCACGGGTACTGTCACGGCGCTGGACGACATCGTCGCGTCCGTGACGTTGAGCAAGGCGCAATCCCGACCCGAAACGCCTGCGGACAAGATGCTGATGCTCTTGCAGGGGGAGTGGGTGTCTGTGGACGATCCCAACGAACACCTGACGATTTCGGGGTCGGAAAGAACCGGCCACTATGACGGGTCGGATACGGGAACTGACTATCTGTCGCTTCAGGAAAGCTGCGATGATGAGACCGGGGTCGGTCCTTACCTGCGGGCCACCGACAGAGCCCATGGGGACGTTTATTGCTATGCGATCGAAACGCTGGATGCGACCGATCTGTCGCTGTTCTATCTGCCAAGAGGCAATCTGCTTGAATACCAAAGGGCAGAGTGACCGCCGTCAGGATTTTATTGATTGACGAGTCAATAAACAGTTCCTAGCTTCGAGCGCGCAGCAGCTCGGAGCAAAGACATGCCCAAGATCGGAATGGAACCCATTCGCCGCGAGGCGTTGGTCAAGGCGACGATCGCTGAAATCGGCTCGGCGGGATCGCTCGATGTGACCGTCAGCCAGATCGCAAGGCGTGCCGGCATGTCGAGCGCGCTGGCGCATCATTATTTTGGCGGCAAGGATCAGATTTTCCTTGCTGCGATGCGCCGCATACTCACGGATTTTGGATCGGAAGTGCGCAGCGAACTTGGCCGCGCAAGGCCGGATGCCCGTGCAGAAGCGGTGATCAGGGCTTGTTTTGCCCCGTCCTGTTTCACGCCCCAGACCATCAGTGCCTGGATGACGTTTTATGTATTGGCGCAAAAGAACACTCAGGCATTGCGTCTTTGGCAGATTTATCAGGCACGCATGCGATCAAACCTGTCCCACGCCCTAAGGCCCTTGACCAAGGACCCGCGTATTGCGGCGAACACGCTGACTGCCTTGATCGACGGTCTCTACATCCGTGCGGCCCTGAACGAGCCGGATACGCCGGAAATGGCGACGACCCATGCCTTATCGGTGCTTGAAATGCTGAAGGAACCGCGCCTGTGACGCAGCCAAATATCCTGATCCTGATGGTCGATCAACTGAACGGAACCTTGTTTCCCGACGGGCCAGCAGACTGGTTGCATGCTCCCAATCTCAAGCGGCTGGCCGAACGCTCGGCACGTTTTGCAAACGCCTATACGGCCAGCCCCCTCTGTGCGCCGGGGCGGGCGAGTTTCATGTCGGGGCAATTGCCCGAGCGGACCGGTGTTTATGATAACGCGGCCGAGTTTCGCAGCGATATCCCGACCTACGCCCATCATCTGCGCCGCGCGGGATATCACACTTGCCTGTCGGGCAAGATGCACTTTGTCGGCCCCGATCAGTTACACGGGTTTGAGGAACGGTTGACCACAGATATCTACCCGGCGGATTTTGGGTGGACACCGGATTACCGCAAACCGGGAGAGCGCATCGACTGGTGGTATCACAACATGGGCTCGGTGACCGGGGCAGGTGTCGCCGAGATCAGCAACCAGATGGAATATGATGACGAGGTGGCCCATCACGCACGGGCCAAACTATATGATCTTGCACGGGGCAAGGATGATCGCCCTTGGGCACTGACGGTCAGTTTCACCCATCCACACGATCCGTATGTGGCGCGTCGCAAGTACTGGGATCTCTACGAAGACTGCGACCATCTGCTGCCAGAGGTGCCGGCGATGGAGTATGATGACCACGACGCCCACTCCAAGCGCATTTTTGACGCCAATGACTGGCGCAGTTTTGACATCACTGAAGACCACGTTAAACGTGCGCGCCGTGCCTATTTCGCCAACGTTTCCTATCTTGATGACAAGATCGGTGAAATTCTTCAGGTGCTGGAAGACACCCGACAAGAGGTGATTGTGGTCTTTGTCTCGGACCACGGCGATATGCTGGGTGAGCGCGGCTTGTGGTTCAAGATGTCGTTCTTTGAGGGTTCGTCGCGCGTTCCCTTGATGATCGCGGCCCCGGAAATGCCTGCCGGACGGATCGACACACCGGTGTCGACACTGGACGTCACTCCGACGCTGGGTGCGTTGGCGGGCATAGACATGGCCGAAATCGCGCCATGGACCGATGGCGAAGACCTGACGCCGCTGGCAAACGGGACCGAACGCACAAGCCCTGTTGCAATAGAATACGCCGCCGAGGCCAGCGATGCGCCGCTGGTGTCGCTGCGCTATGGCAAGTGGAAGTACAACCGGTGTGCGCTGGACCCGGAGCAACTCTTTGATCTCGAGGCCGACCCGCATGAATTGACCAACCTAGCGGAGGACCCGGCGCATCAGGGCACGCTTACCAGCCTGCGCGCCAAATCCGAAGCACGTTGGGATCTTGACGCCTTTGATGCCGCGATACGTGCAAGTCAGGCGCGGCGATGGGTGGTTTACGAGGCGCTGCGGCAAGGGGGCTATTATCCTTGGGATTACCAGCCGCTGCAAAAAGCGTCCGAGCGCTATATGCGCAACCACATGGACCTGAACGTTCTTGAGGAAAACCAACGCTTTCCGAGGGGAGAATAATGTCATGCTGACGGTTTATGGACGTGCCACGTCGTCTAATGTTCAGATTGTGATGTGGACGCTCGCGGAACTGGGCATCGCAAATGAACGGCTCGATTATGGCCACGCACATGGCGGGTTGGATACGGCCGAATATGGCGAGATGAACCCACACCGGCGCGTGCCGGTCTTGCGTGACGGTGATCTTGTGATCTGGGAAAGCTGCGCGATCCTGCGGTATCTTGCGGCGAAGTATGGTGATGGTGGTGCGTTTTGGCCAGCGGACCCAACGGCCCGCGCCCCCATCGACATGTGGGCAGAGTGGGGAAAGAACGAGTTGTCGCAATCCTTTACCGTGCCCATCTTCTGGCCCCGGGTTCGCACCGCGGCCACCAAGCGGGACGAGGCGGCACTGACGGCGGCAATCGCCCGGTTCAACGCCCTGCTGGCCCGGCTTGCCCCACAGTTGGAGGGCAAGCGCTATGTTTGTGGTGAGGCCCTCAGCGCCGCTGATATCACCATCGGACACCTGCTGTATCGCTGGTTTACCATCGATGTTGCGCGTGATCCCAACCCGAATGTCGAAGCCTATTACGACCGTCTGACCCAACTGGAAACCTATCGCCAGCATGTGATGGTCGACTATTCGGTCCTGCGGGACCCGGAGGCATGATGGAAGCAGATTTTGTCATCGTCGGGGCCGGTAGCGCCGGATGTGCCATGGCCTATCGCCTATCCGAGACCGGAGCGTCAGTCATCGTGATCGAACATGGCGGCACCGATGCTGGCCCATTCATCCAGATGCCCGCCGCGCTCAGCTATCCGATGAACATGTCGCGTTATGACTGGGGCTATCAATCCGAGCCTGAACCGCATCTGAACAACCGGCGCTTGGCCTGTCCGCGTGGCAAGGTGATCGGTGGTTCTTCCAGCATCAACGGTATGGTTTATGTGCGCGGCCACGCGAAGGATTTCGACCATTGGTCCGAGGCGGGTGCCGATGGTTGGAGCTATGCCGATGTGCTGCCCTATTTCAAACGCATGGAATCCTGGCACGATGGCGGCCACGGCGGCGACCCGGCATGGCGCGGCACAAACGGTCCGCTGCATGTGACGCGAGGACCGCGCAATAACCCGTTGCATTCAGCCTTTGTGATGGCAGGCGAGCAAGCCGGGTACCAGCTCACCGATGACTATAACGGGCGCAAACAGGAAGGGTTCGGCCCGATGGAGCAGACCGTCTGGAACGGTCGGCGCTGGTCTGCGGCCAATGCCTATCTGCGCCCGGCGCTAAAGCGCGACAATTGCACCTTGGTGCGGGGATTGGCCTGCAAGGTGGTGATTGAAGACGGGCGGGCAACCGGCGTCGAAGTCGAACGCAGCGGGCGAAAAGAAGTGATCCGGGCGCGGCGAGATGTTGTACTGGCGGCCTCGGCGATCAATTCGCCCAAGTTATTGATGCTGTCGGGTATCGGCCCTGCCAGCCACCTTGCCGAACACGGGATCGCGCCCATTGTTGACCGACCCGGTGTGGGCGCGAACCTTCAGGACCATTTGGAGATGTATATCCAGATGGCCGCAAGCCAGCCGATCACACTCTACAAACACTGGAACCTTGTCAGTAAGGCGTTGATCGGCGCGCAATGGCTGTTTTCCAAGACCGGACTTGGGGCCTCCAACCAGTTTGAGAGCGCGGCCTTCATTCGGAGCCGGGCAGGGGTGCCCTATCCGGATATCCAGTATCACTTCCTGCCGATGGCGGTGCGCTATGATGGCAGGGCCGCGGCAGAAGGGCACGGATTTCAGGCCCATGTCGGTCCGATGCGGTCGACCAGTCGGGGGGCCGTGACCCTGCGCAGTGGCGATCCCGTCGAAGCACCGATGATCCGCTTTAACTACATGTCCAACGAGCAGGATTGGGAGGATTTCCGGACCTGCATCCGTCTGACCCGCGAGATCTTTGCCCAGCCTGCGTTTGCGGATTTTGTACGCCATGAAATCCAGCCCGGAGAGACGCTTCAGACCGACGAAGAATTGAATGCCGCCATCGCCGAACATGCCGAAAGCGCCTATCATCCTTGCGGAACCTGCCGCATGGGGCGGGCGGACGACCCGAATGCGGTTGTCGACCCGGCAGGGCGGGTGATCGGCGTTGACGGGCTACGTGTGGCGGACAGCAGTATCTTTCCGCGCATCACCAACGGCAACCTGAATGCGCCGTCGATCATGGTGGGCGAAAAGATGTCTGACCACCTCCTTGGCAAGGCCCCTCTGGCCCCCACCAATGATGAGCCTTGGTTGAATTCCGCGTGGAAAGTCGCGCAACGCTGATTGGGTAAAAGACGAACAAAAGCTGGATTGCACAAGGGGCGTTGCCTCCCTATGTAAACCAAATGTTAAGAGTTTGTGCCGTCTTTGTTCTCTGCCTTCTGCCGCAGTTTGCGGCAGCGGATCCCAATGGGCGGATCCGCGTGATCGATGGCGATACTTGGGATGTCGGCGGTGACCGGGTGCGGCTGTTTGGCATTGATGCACCCGAGGTTGATCAGACCTGCCAGCGCCCGAATGGGGAGGTCTGGGCCTGTGGCCAGTGGGTCTCGCAACAGGTCAGGAAACAATACGACGGCAAGTCGGCAAGCTGTACGGCGCTCGACACGGATCGCTATGGCCGCATCGTGGCGCGGTGCGCAGTAGGGCGCGAGGATGCCGGTCGGGTGATGGTATCCGATGGTCTGGCCTTTGCGTATCGCAAATACTCTATGGACTATGATCTGGATGAAAAGGCGGCGGCGGTGAACGGTCGCGGTCTGCATGGCGATCAGTTTCAGCGACCAGCGCAGTTTCGCGCGGCCAAGCGGTCTGCCGTACAACCCTCGCGGCAGGATTGCCCGATCAAAGGCAATGTTTCATCCAAGGGGACGCGGATTTACCACGTGCCGGGGCAAGAGCATTACGGCAAGACACGGATCAACCCGTCCAAGGGCGAGCGTTGGTTCTGTTCGGAAGCCGAAGCGCAGCAGGCGGGATGGCGGCGCGCACGACGTTGACGTCGTGAACAGTCTCCGGAATTTGCGCGGACGCTTGATCCGCATCAAAGTGCTGCCACATCAAGACGCGATAGCCTGCTGTGAAACTGAAGGAAACGGAGCGAAAACATGTCACATACCCCACACGAATTGCACGAAGAATTCCCTGACAAGGCCGAGCGGATTCAAGAGCTGAAGCAGTCGGATGCCCATTTCGCCCGACTGACGGACGAGTATCACGAGGTCAACCGCGCTGTTCATCGTGCGGAGACCAATGTCGAGCCAATCGAAGAATTGGCCGAGGTCGAACTGCGCAAGCAACGCGCGATGCTCAAAGATCAGATTTGGGGATTGCTGTCGGCCTGATAGTGCCTTTGGGGCGTCAGCTGACTTGGTACGGCAGGACGCCCCGTTCATTCTCGTTGATCGTCAACTGCCGTTCCAGTGGCGGAACCGACCGCTGATGGCACTTTTTGCGCTCGCAAATGCGGCAGGAGATGCCGATTGGTTCAAAGCTGCCGGTATCCGATACATCAAGCCCATCCGCATAAACCAGCGAACCGGCGTGCTTGACCTCGCATCCGAGCGCGATGGCATAACGGCGTATCGGCGCACCGAACGATCCGCCCGGTTTTGATACGTCGCGCGCAAGCAGGATGTATCCGACGCCGTCGGGGGTTTCAGCCAGTTGTCTCAGGAAACGGCCCGGGGTTTCAAAGGCCTGATGCACGTTCCAAAGGGGACAGGCCCCGCCAAACCGTGCAAATTGCAGGCGCGTGGCGCTGTGGCGTTTGGTGATCGTACCGGCCTGATCGACCCGCACAAAGAAGAATGGCAGCCCCTTGGCGCCGGGGCGCTGCATCGTCGATAATCGATGCGCCACTTGTTCGATGGATGCGCCAAATTGCAGGCTGAGCCGCTCCAGATCGTGACGACAATCCTGAGCGGCGGACAAAAACGTGCGATAGGGCATCAACGCGGCACCGGCGAAATAGTTTGCCAGACCGATCTTCGCGATCGACCGAGCGGCGTCCGTATGGAAACGAGCAAGATCCAGCGTCGCCTCAAGCAGCTTGTCCTGCGTCAGCAACGCAAGCTGCAAGAGCATCTGAAACACCTGTGTTTGCGGTGTCGCGCGTGATGAAAGACGCAGGATTTTGCGGTCGGTGTCGAACTGGCGCAATGGTTCCATGTCGACAAACGCGACGGCAACCCCGCGTGCGGTTAACTGTGCGGTGGCCACTGACCGAATGTCTTGGGGTGTCGCCGCCGTCCCCGCAAAATTCTCAGCCGCGCGGTCAACCGCATCAATGTAATTGTCGCAATAATGAAAGAAGTCGCGGACCTCGTCCCAAGGGCTGGTTTGTGTCCGCGCATCTTCGCGTCCGAGGGCCTCATCCAGCGAGGCAAGGCGCTCGTGGGTTTGTCGATAGCTGCGATGCAGATCGATGAACGCACGGGCAAGGGCGGGGGCGTTGGAGGCAGTTAACCGCAGGTCGGCCATCGGAGGCATGGCGTCGGCAAACACCGGATCGGCCAGGGCCTCGCGCATGTCGCTGACCAGCCTTTCGCTGTCACCCGTGGACAACTCGGTCACATCCATTCCGAATTCCTGCGCGAGCGCCAGAACGACGGTTGTGCTGACCGGTCGGTTGTTGTTTTCCATCTGGTTCAGGTAAGGCAGCGAAACGCCGAGCTTTGCGGCGAAGTCTTTTTGCGTCAGGCCAAGGCGGGTACGCATCTCGCGCAACTTGGCTCCGGCATAGAGTTTTTGCGTCGCCATGTCGTGCCTTTGCAAAATTCGAACTAATGCAGGCTAACTTTGCAAATTGCGGGGTGCAAGGCTCAGAGGCCCAGTTTCCTTTGCCGCATAATCACGAGGATGATCGAAAGAATACTTAGGATTGCAGTGATCAGCATCATCCAGAGCAACGGGAACGCCCCGGTTTCCGGGGTCAGCAGGGCTCCGGCCAGTGCGCTGAGCGCCGCGCCGCCACCCAGCATGATAGAGCCGCCGAGGCCAGAAGCCGTCCCGGCCAGATGCGGTCGTACAGAGAGCATCCCGGCGGTGGCATTGGGCATGGACAGGCCGTTGCCGAGACCCACAAAGGTCATCAACCCGAAAAAGGTGAAATGCGAGTCAATACCGGCGTAGGTAATGGCGAGGGATGTCGCAATGCCGACCAAGCACAGGATGCATCCCCAGAGGATCATCAAGTTGATGCCGACCCGTGCAGAGAACCGGCCCGTGAGGTAATTGCCAAGAAAATAGCCAAGCGCGGGCGCACCAAAATAGAAACCCAAGGCGGATGGTTCCAGCGCATAGACATCGGTGCCGATGAACGGCGCGCCGCCGAGATACGCAAAAAACGCTCCTGACGACAGGGCCATGGCAAGCGAATAGCCCCAGAACCGCGGACTGCGCAGCAATTCCGGGTATTCGCCAAACTGCTGTGCAAGGGTCAGCCCGCTCTTGCCGCCGGTTTCGCCCATGTCGTAGCGGATCAGCCATAACATCAGGACACCGATTGCAAAAAGCAGCCAGAAATTCGCCTGCCAGCCAAAGATCTCGTCCAGCACGCCACCGATCACCGGGCCAAGCATCGGCACGACAGCCATGCCCATGGTGACATATCCGATCATGCTAGCGGCCTTGTCCTGCGGATACATATCCCGAACCACCGCGCGACCCAGCACCATGCAAACCGCGATGACCGCCTGGCACATTCTGAAGATCAAAAAGACCTCGGCGGTTGGTGCGAAAATGCAGCCTAATGTCGCCAGCAGAAACAGGACCACGCCATAAAGTGTGACCGGGCGTCTGCCCAGCTTGTCGGCGAAAGGCCCGATGAAAAGTTGTAGAATGGCGCTGGTCGCCAGATACAGCGCCACCGAGAGCTGCAAAACCCGATAATCGGTCTGAAAGTAAACCGTCATATTCGGCAGGCTTGGCAGAAAGATGTTCATTGCCAGCGCCGACGTCCCGGTCATCAGGATCAGCGTCCCGATGTGCGGCGGAGTTCGCCGATCCAGAAATCGTATGTTGGGTGTGTCAGTCATGATCAGACTCAGTCCTATACGCGCAACATCGAGCTTCCACCATAACTTCAAGTGTTAATTAGCAGGTTTTCAATTAGCAATCATATGCAGGTAAATAGTTTGCAAATATTCTTATTAACCCTTTGGTTGCGCCCCGCAATTCTGTAGTGTTCCGCAAAATCTGCAAGGGGACATGCCATGAAAGATATCCTTTCCGAGTTGGAGGGTCGCCGCGAGGATGCCCGTCTGGGTGGTGGGCAAAAGCGGATCGACTCTCAGCACGCCCGTGGCAAGCTGACAGCCCGCGAACGGATTGAACTGTTGTTGGACGAAGGCAGTTTCGAGGAGTTTGACACCTTCGTCGCGCATCGCTGCACCGACTTTGGGATGGAAAAACAACGTCCTGCGGGCGACGGTGTGGTAACGGGCTGGGGCACGATCAACGGTCGGATGGTCTATCTGTTCTCGCAGGACTTTACGGTGTTTGGCGGATCGTTGTCGGAAACCCACGCTCAGAAGATCTGCAAGATCATGGATATGGCGATGCAGAACGGGGCGCCGGTCATCGGCATCAACGATTCCGGTGGTGCACGTATTCAGGAAGGTGTCGCCAGTCTCGCGGGATATGCCGAAGTCTTTCAGCGCAATATCATGGCCAGTGGCGTTGTGCCCCAGATCAGCGTGATTATGGGGCCCTGTGCAGGTGGGGCGGTGTATTCGCCGGCGATGACCGATTTCATCTTTATGGTCAAAGACACCTCCTACATGTTCGTCACCGGGCCAGACGTGGTCAAGACGGTCACCAACGAAGTCGTCACCGCCGAGGAGTTGGGCGGCGCAGGAACGCACACCCGCAAGTCCAGCGTTGCAGATGGCGCGTTTGAGAACGATGTCGAAGCTTTGGCCGAAGTGCGCAGGCTGGTCGATTTTCTGCCGCTGAACAATCGCGACAAGGCGCCGGTGCGTCCGTTCTTTGATGAACCCGGTCGCGTTGAGGCGAGCCTTGATACTCTGATCCCGGACAACGCCAACAAGCCCTATGACATGAAGGAGTTGATCCTGAAGGTCGCGGACGAAGCGGATTTCTATGAGATTCAGGAAGACTTTGCCAAGAACATCATAACGGGTTTCATCCGCCTTGAGGGCAGCCCTGTCGGCGTGGTCGCGAACCAGCCGATGGTTCTGGCCGGATGTCTGGATATCGACAGTTCCAGAAAAGCCGCGCGTTTCGTGCGGTTCTGCGATGCCTTCGAAATCCCGATCCTGACCTTTGTGGATGTGCCCGGCTTTTTGCCCGGCACCGGTCAGGAATACGGCGGCGTTATCAAGCATGGCGCAAAGCTGCTCTTTGCTTATGGCGAGGCGACGGTACCAAAGGTCACAGTCATCACCCGCAAGGCTTATGGCGGCGCCTATGACGTGATGGCGTCCAAGCATCTGCGCGGCGATTTCAATTATGCCTGGCCGACAGCTGAGATCGCGGTGATGGGGGCCAAGGGCGCGACCGAGATCATCCATCGTGCCGATCTTGGCGATGCCGACAAGATCGCAGCGCACACCAGGGACTATGAAGATCGTTTCGCAAATCCTTTTGTGGCTGCGGAAAAAGGCTTTGTGGACGAGGTGATCATGCCGCATTCCACACGGATGAGAGTGAGCCGCGCGTTCGCGTCGTTGCGGAACAAGTCCCTGCAAAATCCGTGGAAAAAGCACGACAACATTCCACTCTGAATACACCCTTACGATTGCCCGACCGACCCGCAAGGAGATCACGTTGTTCCAGTTCTGGAAAAGCCAGACGTCCAATCCCGCACATGCCATTGACGGCACCTGCGTGGATCAGGATGGGTGTGGCGTTTCCAGCCTTTGGATGCGTGCGGTTGGGCAAAGAGATGCGCGCACAGGGCGTGACGCGCCAGCAGCCCCGGCGGGAGGAGCCCGGAAACGGAGCCGCCGGGGCTGTGGATTAACACTGATGTTGATCTTGATGGCGACCTCTGCGGCGACTCAGCAAGCGGTTTCGGTTCCCTCCGGACAGGCTGTTTCGCTCAACGAGGTTCTGCTTGATGACGCAACCGGCGAGACCTGGGTGCGGTTCAGATTCGTCGCTCCCGCAATTGCGCGTGACGGCGGGTCGGTCAACTATGACGTTGCCGCCGGGGATATAGAGCATCTTTGCCGTGATATGGTGATTCCCTACATGTCCGAATTTGAGCTGGCCTTTACACATGTGGTGATCTCGATGGCGGACCGCGATGTCCCGTTTGGAGAGGCAAATCCGAACGCGACCCAGTTTTTTGAGGCGTATCGGCTCGAAGATGCCGACTGTATCTGGGAGGCCTACTGATGCGGACCCAAGATGTTGCGGATTCATGCGCAGTGCGTGGCCGGGATATGCCCATGAAATGTGCGATCGATTTGGCGACAAACCAACGATTCCAATCTGACTGTTTCTACGCTAACTGTTCGACAAGTCGCGCTAAGGCGATTGTTGCCTCCAACGAGGGGCGGACCGGGGTTAATGATCCCGGCATAGCGAAGAGAGCAGTCAGGAGACATTCATGTCTACCAGCATCAGATTTGTTGCGGCGATCAGCTTGGTCGTCGCTGTCGCAGCCTGTGATACCTCACCACAGGAAGAATTTGTGGTGGCAGAACCGGACTCTGTCAGCATCGAACCGACCTACACGGGCAAGTACGACTGATCCGTCTGCAAGTGCGGACATCGGGCCGGCCCTGAATTCCGCTGCAATGCATGCGGGGGACACCCCATGTTGAAGCATCGCGGCTTTCCCGGACGTCTGGCCGGAACAGATTTTCAGTTCACGATTCGGCGCCCGAATCCAAAAGGGGTGACCCCTCTCAAGCCGCGCGAGCGGTTTGCGGATCGCCGGCCTGCGGATCGCCGTGCGGATGCAGGTTTCATCGCCGCGCTCTGGGAGCATTTTGGCGACGAGCCGTTTGAACGTGGCAACCTTGATGCCGGGCGGCTGAATTGGCTGTTTGGACGCGAGGTGGTTGCCGCAGAAGATCCCTTTGATCCAGAAAGTTATGATGCACTTCTTAAGTTAGATGTTAGCGTCGCACGCGCCAGTTACCCCGACGCTTTCCGAGGGGACGGGTCATGATCGCCCAACTGACATCATTGCATCGGCAAAAAATGGCTCAAAATGGCCGTTCTGAAAACTGCCACTTGGCGAATGAAAAGAAATGTACCACCGTAAAGGTTGTAAGCGGCGTTATTATTCCCGCGCTGTTTACTGACTACCTATTCCGTACCCCTTCCCTGAACGGGCAGGCTTTCGTCGATGGCGATTGCCTGCCCGTTTCTTATGACCCGCAACGCGCTGCAATGGTTCGGCATCGATTTGCCGATCCGTGCAGCGATCGCGCTTTCGGATTGCATGGGAGCGGCTCAACCGGGCATTTACGCGCATCAGCCACCAGCCCGATAAAAGGAGGGGCGGAATGCGAGCAAGAACTCTTTGGATCACTGTGTTGGTATGTGTCGGCCTTGCCGGCTGTGGCAACACGGTTGGCAAACAAGCCTTGTATGGTGGCGGAGCAGGCGTTCTCGGAGCGGCGGTGCTGCAAGGGAGTATCGTCGGTGGAGTGGTCGTTGGCGCCGCAGGCAATGTCCTGTACTGTCAGCATAAACCGGGCGGTTGTCGCTAGACCCATTCGCAAGCGTTCGGGAGCGTTCCGGACATCTCAGCGGCCCCTGAGCTCTGATCTCACAACATCCGTAGGGCGAAGTAGCATTCCGCGTGTCTTGTGGCGCACAATGTCCGAGACCCGGAATTGCAGACGCGCTGCCCGTGCGAACTCGGGATATCCAACGCCTGAAAAAACCAGATTGTCGCAGAACTCGCCGCGGCCGCTCGCCGTGCGCGCGGGTTTTGCGTTTACCAAATCAACACAGCCAAAGGACAGTCCATGTTCAACAAGATCCTGATCGCCAATCGGGGCGAAATCGCCTGCCGTGTCATCAAGTCCGCTCGCAAGATGGGGATTTCCACCGTCGCGATCTATTCCGATGCGGACCGGGATGCGTTGCATGTGCAGATGGCTGACGAGGCTGTGCATATTGGCCCGCCACCGGCGAACCAATCCTACATTGTGATCGACAAAGTAATGGAAGCCATCCGGAAAACTGGCGCACAGGCGGTGCATCCGGGGTATGGGTTTCTGTCGGAAAACAGCAAGTTCGCCGAAGCACTTGAAGCAGAAGGCGTCGCGTTCATCGGCCCTCCGGTCGGGGCAATCGAGGCCATGGGCGACAAGATTACCTCAAAAAAGATCGCGCAAGAGGCCGGGGTTTCGACGGTGCCGGGATACATGGGGCTGGTCGCTGACGCGGAAGAAGCCGTGAAGATCTCGGGTGAGATTGGCTATCCGGTGATGATCAAGGCATCTGCTGGCGGCGGCGGCAAGGGGATGCGGATCGCCTGGAACGACGAAGAAACCCGCGAGGGCTTTCAAAGCTCAAAGAACGAGGCGGCCAACTCCTTTGGCGACGACCGGATCTTTATCGAAAAGTTCGTGACCCAGCCGCGCCATATTGAAATCCAGGTGCTTTGCGACGGCCACGGCAATGGCGTCTATCTTGGCGAACGGGAATGTTCGATCCAGCGGCGCAACCAGAAAGTCGTCGAAGAAGCACCCAGCCCGTTCCTGGACGAAGCGACCCGCAAGGCGATGGGCGAACAGGCCGTCGCGCTGTCGCAGGCGGTTGGATACACCAGTGCGGGTACGGTTGAATTCATCGTTGATGGCAACAAGAACTTCTATTTCCTTGAAATGAACACCCGCTTGCAGGTCGAGCACCCGGTGACAGAACTGATCACCGGGGTTGATCTGGTCGAGCAGATGATCCGTGTCGCCAACGGAGAAAAGCTGCCTTTTGCGCAGGATGACATCAAACTGAACGGCTGGGCGATTGAAAACCGGTTGTATGCCGAAGACCCGTATCGCGGTTTTCTGCCCTCGATCGGTCGTCTGACACGTTATCGTCCCCCGGCCGAAGTCGCCGAGGAAAGTCATGTGGTGCGCAATGATACTGGCGTCTACGAAGGCGGCGAGATCAGCATGTATTACGACCCGATGATCGCAAAGCTCTGCACGTGGGCTCCGTCGCGGGGCGAGGCGATTGAGCGGATGCGCGTGGCGTTGGATAGTTTCGAGGTCGAAGGCATCGGCCACAACCTGCCATTTCTGTCCGCCGTGATGGATCATCCGAAATTCGTATCCGGCGACATGACCACCGCGTTCATCGCCGAGGAATATCCCGACGGGTTCGAAGGGGTTGAGCTGCCCGAAACCGAATTGCGGCGGATTGCTGCGTCTTGCGCGGCCATGCACCGGATTGCCGAGATACGTCGCACCCGTGTTTCAGGACGCATGGACAATCACGAGCGCAAGGTTGGCAAGCGTTGGGTCGTGACGCTGCAGGACCAGCAATATGATCTCAAGGTCAAGGCCGACCGGGAAGGGGCGACGGTCAAGTTTGCCGATGGAAGCAAGCTGCGGGTCGCGTCGGATTGGACGCCGGGCGACCAACTTGCGGTCATCGAGGTCGACGGGGAGCCTCTGGTTCTCAAGGTCGGCAAGATCACCCAAGGGTTCCGTGTGCGCACCCGCGGCGCCGACCTGAAAGTGAATGTGCGCCGTCCGCGACAGGCGGAACTGGCCGCATTGATGCCTGAAAAGGTTGCGCCGGATACATCCAAGCTGTTGCTTTGCCCGATGCCCGGTCTTGTCGTGAACATCAACGTCGAGGTCGGGGAAGACGTTCAGGAGGGTCAGGCCCTATGCTCGATCGAAGCGATGAAGATGGAAAACATCTTGCGCGCCGAGAAAAAGGGCGTGGTGTCCAAGATCAACGCCGGCGCAGGCGATAGCCTTGCCGTCGACGAAGTGATCATGGAGTTTGAATGATCCCGTGCTGCTGATTGCCGCATATCAATCGATCCGGCGTCGCAGGGATCAAAGCCCGCGTCGCTGGTCGATCTCGCGTTGGCGTTCGGGGGTCTTGTCGATGGACCGGGTGATTTCCCGCACTGTCCAGGGTGATGGTTTGCGCAGTTTGACGCCGCCATCCTTGCCCACGAGAACCAACATGAACCCACGCGGCCGCAATTTCTGGCGCAGGGGCGAGGCTGCGGCAGGATCGGTATCGGTCAGAATGACGACATCACGATCAATCAGCATGTCGAGGTCTTCGCTCAGGCGTTCGATCTGTTCGGTAAACCGCGGATCCGCAGGAGAGTCGGCAAACACCACGACCGGGCGTTTGGTCCAGAGAAATTCGCTCAGATCACTTTCGCCCGCAGGCTGTATCATCGCGGCATTCGGCTGTTCCGATGCGTCCTGCGCCCAAAAAGGTGAAGGCAATAACGCCGCGAAAACAAGTGCTAAGCTGAGTTTCATTTTGTCTCCCGTTGCTAGATATATAAGCACGTCAGCGACAAATGCGATGCTAGTTTTTGCGCCTTGGCACGAAAAATTGACTGCGGCGACGTGGTTGCGATCAGCAATCCGCCATGACGCCTTGCGCGCGGCAAGGCACTTTCCAACATGGATGCATCATCCAGCCTAGAAATTCTGGCGGGCCGGATCCTGCCATGGACAGACAAGACAAGAGGACGATCAAATGGCTTCTGAGAAAGACGACTGGAAGGCCCTGGCTGAGCAGGAATTGCGCGGCCGCCCGCTGGATGATCTGAACTGGAAAACCCTCGAAGGGATCGAGGTTCAGCCGCTGTATACGCCTGAAGACCTGGCGGATGTGGATCATCTGGGTACCACACCGGGAACCGCGCCGTTCACCCGTGGGGTCAAGGCGACGATGTACGCAGGGCGCCCCTGGACGATCCGTCAGTATGCAGGGTTTTCGACGGCAGAGGAATCCAACGCATTTTACCGTCGCGGTCTGGCGGCGGGGCAACAGGGTGTCAGCGTTGCTTTCGATCTTGCCACGCACCGGGGCTACGACAGCGATCATCCGCGTGTGGTCGGCGATGTCGGCAAGGCCGGCGTTGCGATCGATTCCGTTGAAGACATGAAGATCCTGTTTGACGGCATCCCGCTCGACAAGGTCAGCGTGTCGATGACCATGAACGGTGCGGTGATTCCGATCCTTGCCAGCTTCATCGTCACCGGCGAAGAGCAGGGCCACGATAAATCGGTTCTGGCAGGGACGATTCAGAACGACATTCTCAAGGAATTCATGGTGCGCAACACCTATGTTTATCCACCCGAGCCGTCGATGCGGATCGTGGCGGATATCATCGAATTCACGTCGAACGACATGCCCAAGTTCAACAGCATTTCGATCAGCGGCTATCATATGCAAGAAGCTGGCGCGAACCTCGTACAAGAGCTGGCCTATACGCTGGCGGACGGACGGGAATATGTCCGTACCGCCATTGCGCGCGGCATGGACGTCGACAAATTCGCGGGACGGTTGTCGTTCTTCTTTGCGATCGGCATGAACTTCTTCATGGAAGCGGCCAAACTGCGGGCGGCGCGGATGCTGTGGCACAAGATCATGAGCGAGTTTGAGCCCAAGAACCCGAAATCCATGATGCTGCGGACCCACTGCCAGACATCTGGTGTCAGCCTTCAGGAGCAGGATCCCTATAACAACGTGATCCGCACCGCGTACGAGGCGATGAGCGCGGTTCTGGGTGGCACACAGTCATTGCACACCAATGCGCTGGACGAGGCGATTGCGTTGCCTACAGACTTCAGTGCCCGTATCGCGCGGAATACGCAGCTGATCTTGCAGGAAGAAACCGGAGTGACCAATGTGGTCGATCCGCTTGCAGGGTCCTACTATGTTGAAAAGCTGACCCATGATTTGGCTGAAGAGGCATGGAAGCTGATCGAAGAGGTCGAAGAGATGGGCGGTATGACCAAGGCGGTTGCCAGCGGTTTGCCCAAGCTGCGGATCGAGGAATCGGCGGCCACCCGTCAGGCGATGATCGACCGGGGCGACGAGGTGATCGTCGGCGTCAACAAGTACCGCAAGGACAAGGAAGACCCGATCGACATTCTTCAGATCGACAATGAAAAAGTTCGCGAAAGCCAGATTGCGCGCCTCAATAAGGTGCGGGCCGAGCGCGACGAAGACGCCTGTGCGGCAGCACTGGACAACCTGACGCGCTGCGCGGGGGAAAGTGGCAATCTGCTTGAGGCTGCGGTCGAAGCCGCCCGCGCGCGGGCAACTGTTGGAGAAATCAGCATGGCAATGGAAAAGGAATTCGGCCGGCACCGCGCCGAGGTCAAGACGCTTGCCGGTGTCTATGGAGCCGCCTACGAGGGCGACGCCGAATTTGCCGCGATCCAGAAAACGGTCGAGGATTTTGCCGAAGTCGAGGGCCGTCGCCCGCGTATGCTGGTGGTCAAGATGGGTCAGGATGGCCACGATCGCGGCGCCAAGGTGATTGCCACGGCCTTTGCCGATATCGGGTTTGACGTGGATGTGGGACCGCTGTTTCAGACACCGGAAGAGGCCGCGCAGGATGCGGTGGATAACGATGTGCACATCGTCGGCATTTCCAGTCAGGCGGCGGGCCATAAAACTTTGGCTCCGCAACTGGTTCAAGCGCTCAAGGATGCCGGAGCCGATGATATTATCGTCATCTGTGGGGGCGTGATCCCGCAGCAGGATTACCAGTTCCTCTATGACAACGGGGTCAAGGCGATCTTTGGCCCGGGCACCAATATTCCGAACGCGGCCAAGGACATCCTGAGGCTGGTTCGCGAAGCTCGCAGCTGATGAGAAAACGCCCGACGATCGTGATCGGCATGATTGCCGGTGCGGCGTGGGCGCTGGCGGTTGTCTGGCTGCCACAATCGCCGGGATTGCCATTCCTGCCGCCCCCACTGGCACTGCCCGGCGCATTCTTTGCGCCGGGGTTGGTGATGCTCGTTATGATCGGGCGGTTGGCGCAACGCCGGTTCTTTGACGACACGATCATAGATGGCGAAGATTTTGTCCCGCAAAGCCCGGCGTGGATCGACCAGCGCGTTCTGTCCAACACGACTGAGCAGTTGGTGCTGGCCTTGGTGAGCTGGCCCTTTGTGGCTTTGACACTGGGCGGCATTGTGGTCGTGGTCATGGGGCTGGCCTTTGCCGTCGCGCGTCTGGCGTTCTGGATCGGCTATCACATCTCGGCGCCGCTTCGGGGCTTCGGATTTGCCGCCACTTTTTATCCGACGGTTCTCGCGGCAATCTGGTCGTTTGTAGCGTGGCTGTCCTGACGGCGGAGGGCGTCTGGATTTATGCGAGCCAGCAGGTTTTGACCTTTTCCGCGCCGCGCTGACACGGCAATATGGCCGCATGATGAAACTCGATCACATTGCGGTATCCGGTGAAACGCTGAATGCGGCGACGGCCGCGGTAGAAGGCGCGCTCGGTATACGGATGCAGCCCGGTGGGCAGCACGACATGTTTGCGACGCACAACACGCTTCTCGGGCTGGAAGGCGGGCTTTATCTAGAAGCCATTGCGATTGATCCCGCCGCACCCGAACCCGAGCGACCTCGGTGGTTCGATCTTGACCGGTTTTCTGGGCCCGCACGGCTGACCAACTGGATCTGCGCGACTGACGATATGGCGGCCTCCCTCACGCAATTGCCTGCCGGTGCCGGAACGCCTGTGGCGCTGGCCCGCGGAGAATTGCGCTGGCAGATGGCTGTACCGGATGACGGCAAGCTTCCCTTTGATAACCTTCATCCGGCGCTGATTTGCTGGCAAAGTCCGTTGCATCCCAGTGCGATGCTGGCGGCGTCGGGTTGCAGGTTGCGGCGGCTGATCGTTTCGCATCCTGATGCAGTTTCACTCAGGGCCGCGCTGCATCCCATGCTGGATGGTAAACGCATCGTGTATGATACCGGTGCGGCGGCGTTGCGCGCTGAAATTGACACCCCTCACGGTCTGCGCGTTCTGCAATGATCGTGCGTCAGGCACGGGTGGGGGACGCAGAGGCGATCTGTGAGATCTTTAACCCGATCATTCGTCATTCGACCATCACGTTCACCACCGTGGAACGGCGCGTTGATGCGGTGCAGGATGATATCCGCGCTCGCGGTCCGACGTTTCAGGTGCTGGAGAACGAAACCGAGGTGCTGGGCTTTGCCACCTTCGGGCAGTTTCGGTCGGGGCCGGGATATGCGCGCACCGCCGAGCACTCGATCCATCTGGCGGCATCCTTGCGTGGGCGGGGAATGGGGCGTGTCCTGATGCAGCGTCTTGAGCAGGTGGCGATAGAGCAAGGCATTCATGTTCTGGTCGCCGGGATCAGCGGCAGCAACCCTGCCGCAGTCGCATTTCACGAAGCGATCGGATTTGACGTGGTTGGTCGCTTGCCCGAAGTCGGCTTCAAGGCTGGTGCCTATCTCGATTTGGTTCTGATGCAAAAGATATTACGCCCGAGACCAGATGGCGCACCTGACACTCGCGGGCAGCCGGGCTAGACTGATCGAATGTCGATCTGGACCCGCATAACCGACGCGCTGGCTGCGCTGACCAATGGCGAGAGCCTGACGGCGGTGTTTGACCGCCTGCGCACGAGGCCCGAGCGCAGCGTTGCTTTTGCCATTGCTGTCATTGCCTTGGGGGCCAAAATGGCCAAGGCGGACGGGCAGGTGACCCGCGATGAGGTGACTGCATTCCGCGAGGTCTTTCGGATCGGCGAGGAAGAAGAGGCCGGCGCGGCGCGCGTGTTCAATCTGGCGCGCACGGATGTTGCGGGATACCGCGAATATGCGCAACGAATCGGCAAAATGTTTTCCGACGATCCGGAAACCCTGACGGACCTGTTGGAAGGGCTGTTTCATATCGCCATGGCCGACGGGTTTTATCATCCCGGCGAGAACGAGTTTCTTCAGGACGTTGCCGGAATTTTCAACATTCCCGATGCGCAGTTCAAAGCGATGCGCGCACGGTTCGTACCGGACGCGCAGGCCGATCCCTATTCCGTGCTGGGCGTCACGCCCGAAATGCCGATGGCCGAAATCCGCAAGGCGTGGCGTGAGTTGATCCGCGAAAACCATCCCGACCGGATGGTGGCGCGCGGGGTGCCGAAAGAGGCGATCAAGCTCGCTGAAAAGCGGATGATCGACATCAACCGCGCGTGGGAAGATATCAACGGCGCAACGGCCTGATGCGTCTGGCAACCTACAATGTAGAGTGGTTTGCCAATCTGTTCGACAGCGACGACCATTTGATCATCGATGACGGCTGGTCCGGACGGCGGGACGTGACCCGTGCACAGCAGGCCGAAGCGCTTGGCAAGGTGTTTTCGGCACTGAACGCGGATGCGGTGATGATCATTGAGGCGCCCAACACCGGGCGAAACCAAAATACAGTGCGCGCCCTCAAGAACTTTGCCAGCGCCTTTGATTTGCGGACAAATGCCGCCATCATGGGGTTCGCAAACGATACCCATCAGGAAATTGCCCTACTCTATGATCCCGAGGTTGTGACCGCGCGGCATGACCCGGTCGGTCACAGCGTTGGCGATCCCGAAGCGCCAAGGTTTGACAGCAGCTTTCGCATCGATCTGGATGTCGACGCGACTGAGGATCAGGTTCGGTTTTCAAAACCGCCGCTGGAACTGGAGGTCAAGACCAGGCAGGGCACTGCGCTGCGCATGATCGGGGCGCATCTGAAATCCAAGGCACCGCACGGGGCGCGAAACCGGGATGCGGCGATGCGCCTGTCGATCGCGAACCGGCGCAAGCAACTCGCGCAGGCCATCTGGCTGAGGCGGCGGATTGACCAGCATATTGCACAGGGCGCTTCGGTGATGCTGATGGGCGATCTGAACGATGGCCCCGGTCTGGACGAATATGAACACCTGTTTGGCCGCTCGTCGGTTGAAATCGTGCTGGGCGATGACCTCTATGACCCGCACGCACGACGCGCGTTAGAACGTCGGTTGGGCGCGCACCCAACGACCGCCCGTTTCAAGATGCATAAGGGGGATCGCTATCTTCAGGCGCTGTTGGATTACATCATGGTTTCACCCGATCTCATGTCGCACCGACCCGCGTGGCGAATCTGGCATCCTTTTGATGACGCCCATTGCTGGGAATTGAGCGAATTGTGTGAGGCACTTCTGCTCGCGTCCGATCATTTCCCGGTCTCGCTGGATATTGATATCTGAGCTTTGAACGCGCGGGCACGCGGTCTATATTGAACCTATGAAACATATTGTCCCGCTTGCCCTTGTCGGTATCCTGTCCGCCACACCTATCACTGCTCAGAGCGAGGAGGAGGAAGGCAAGGACCTGATGGAGCGAGGCATGGAGCTGCTGTTTGAAGGTCTGCGGGAAGAAATGTCTCCGGCGCTGAAGCAGATGCGCGAATTGGCAGACGACTATGGTCCCGCCCTGTTCAGTTTTCTGGAAGAAATGGGGCCGGCGTTTGGCGAGATGCTCGATGATGTAAAGGACTGGGCCTCCTATCATCCGCCGGAAATCCTGCCAAATGGCGACATCATCATTCGTAAGAAAATCAGACCGGAACCAAAGCCAGAGGCCGAGCCTGTGCCGGTTCCAGAGCTGCCGCCGCAGGGACAGACCGACCTCTGATTCCTAATGGTCAGGGAATATTGATGATCTTCAATTCGGCTGAAAGCGACGAGACCAGCGATTGTAGACGCGCTTCGGCAACTTCGCCGAACAAGTCCCGCGTGTCCTTGGATAGGCGAAATTCCAGAAGTCGCCGCTTGGGGTACCATTTCAGGCTGCTGATCGATTCGCCTTCCTGTATAAGGAGCATCGCACCAAAGCGCATGGCCTTGCCGACGATCTCGGCCTGAAGCTGGGCGGTTTCATCAAGAAGGTCGAACATTTCCTCGAATCGTGTGCCTTCGCGCTTGTTGCGATAGCGGTGCATCAGGGCGAGACCCAGAAACACCCGTTCTGAATGCTTGAGTCCACCAAGGTTAGCGCGGGTGGCGTTGTCAAAACAAATCTCGGCGCGGTAATCTGGATGCGCACGCCAGCTGACATCGTGCAAGAGGCAGGCGGCCTTGACGATCCGCTTGCGTGACGAGGTTGCCGATTTGAACAGGGGCATGATGAAATTGAAGAGGGTATTGCCAAAGCCCGGAAATCGCGCATCCTTGGCTTCGGCGAAATGGCATGCCTCGATCAAGGGATCCCGGTCGCGCAGGCGTTGCGGCATTTGCTCATAGAGCAGCCCTTCGCGGATGCCATAGCTTGAGACCGCGATATCCTTGGGTTTGAAATTGTTCACCAGCCGCGACAGCACATCCGCCGCCATCGGCACCAGCGCCATGCGGGCCGACGATACGTTGGCATTGCTCCGCAGCCAGTCCGGGTCGTTCTTTTCGATGAACTTGACGGTGGCGCGCACGTCCTTTGGCCGCATGCGGTATTCATGGAGCACATGCAGCGGATAGTCGCGGCGCAGCATGTCGATCCGCGCGATCGCCCGCCAGCTGCCGCCAACCAGGAACAATCGGTCAGGCTGTGGCCCCATCTTGTCCATTAGCTGGGACATGACATCTTTGATGTGGGCTTTGCGACCAGCCCGTCCGCCTTTGATGCTTGCAAGCTTAAGCGGACCAAGGGCGGATGTAACCCGCTTGCCAACGCGTCCGCCCGCAATCTCGGCGAGCTCCATGCTGGACCCACCGATGTCACAGACCAGCCCATAAGAACCGGGCCATCCCAGAAGGACGCCTTGCGCCGACAGGCGGGCCTCTTCCTCGCCATCGATCACCCAGATCTTGAGGCCGGTATCCTGTTGCACCTGATCGCAGAACGCTGGACCGTCCTCGGCATCACGCACCGCAGCGGTGGCCACGGCGGTGAGCGGAGGCAGGTTCATCCCGCGTGCAAGATGCTGAAACCGCTGAATGGCGTCCAGTGCGCGTGCGCGCCCCTCGGGGTTGAGACGACCGGATTGCGATAGCCCCGCGCCGAGACCGCACATGATTTTCTCGTTATAGAAATAGGCCGGGCTGCGTGCCGCTCCGTCAAACACTACGAGGCGGACAGAGTTCGATCCAACATCAACGACGCCCACACGCGACAAGGCCCGGGCACTGGGGCTGTCAAACAGCGGGCCGCCAAAGGGATCCCATTCGGGGCTGACTGCGGCGTTCTCGGTATTCATGCTTCCCCCGGCTCATCCGTGGTCAGGATGGGGGATCGGGTCGGATGCGTCAATTCCCCGTCGCCTCGTCTGTATGCGTCAATTTTGGTACGTCAGAGGCGCCGGCAGAACCGCGACCGGACAGCGACGGGTTTTCCATGAAGAACCGGTGGCAATTAAAGGCAAATTCCCCTTCGGTAAGGGTTGCCCGCGTCGAGCCACCATCCGGCCCCATGATCCAGGACTGTGCGACGTCCGCGAGGTTGGCGGCCATGACCTGGCTGACGATTTGCGCCTTTACCGTCGGGTTCAGAATCTCGACCAGCGTTTCGACGCGACGGTTGAGGTTCCGGCCCATCCAGTCGGCGGACGAGATGAACACACGGGCCTTTTTGCTGGGCAATCCGTGGCCATTTCCAAAACAGACGATGCGCGAATGCTCTAGAAAGCGACCGATGATCGATTTCACACGGATGTTTTCTGACAATCCCTTGATACCGGGACGCACGCCGCAGATGCCACGAATGACAAGGCTGATCTTCACGCCGCTCTGGCTGGCACGGTACAGCGCATCGATGACTTCGCTGTCGATGAGCGAATTCATCTTGGCCCAGATCTCTGCGCGCCGGCCGGCCTTGGCATGTTCGATTTCGGCCTCGATCATATCGAGGAGGCGCTGTTTCAGCGACAGCGGCGAAATCGAGAGGTTTTCGAGCTGGTCAGGTGGCGCATAGCCGGAGAGAAAGTTGAACACCTTGGTCGCGTCGCGTCCCAATGCGGTATCACAGGTGAACAGCGACAGGTCGGTATAGATGCGGGCGGTGATTGGGTGATAGTTCCCGGTGCCATAGTGGGTATAGGTGACAAGGCTTTCGCCTTCGCGGCGCACCACGGTGCTGATCTTGGCATGTGTCTTAAGATCAAGAAATCCATAAACCACATGGGCGCCCGCCCGCTCCAGACGCCGGGATTGGCGAATGTTGGCGGCTTCGTCGAATCGCGCCTTGAGTTCGACAAGAGCGGTCACCGATTTCCCGTCTTCTGCGGCCTCGCACAATGCGTCTACGATCGGTGAGTTTTTGGATGTGCGGTACAGGGTCTGCTTGATCGCGACGACGTCCGGATCCCGCGCCGCCTGCATCAGGAACCGCACCACCATGTCAAAGGTTTCGTAAGGGTGGTGAAGCAGCATGTCCTTTTGCCGAATGGCCGCGAACATATCGCCTTCGTGGTCCGAGACCCGCTCGGGGACCCGTGGATTGAAGGATGGCCATAGCAGGTCGGGCCGGCTGTCGAGGACGAGTTTATCCAGATCAGAAATACCGATCATCCCGTCGACCTCAACGACTTCGGCTGTATCGACGCCCAGTTCGCTCATCACTGTCGATTTGAGCTGCTCGGGCGCGCCGGCAGAGTGGGTCATGCGCACGACTTCGCCTCGGCGGCGGCGTTTGAGGGCGACCTCGAACTCGCGCACGAGATCTTCGGCCTCTTCCTCGACCTCCAGATCACTGTCGCGCAGGACCCGGAATTCAAAATGGGTTTTCAACTTGTAGCCCGGAAACAGGCTGCCGATGTGTTCGAGAAGCAGTTCTTCAAGCAGCAGGAACCTTTGCTGACCTGCCTCTGAGGGCAGCGCCATGAAACGGCCGATCTGATGCGGAATTGGCAACAGCGCCTGCAACTCGCGCTTGTCCCGCGTTCTCTCCAATTGCAGAGCAAGGCAAAAGCCGGTGTTCGGAATAAAGGGGAAGGGGTGTGCCGGGTCAATCGCAAGCGGCGAGAGAACCGGAAAGACCCGGTGCAGGAAGGCATCGGCAAGGAACTTCTTGTCGTCCTTGGTCAGCTCTTCGCGGGTCACGACATAGATCCCCGCGTCTTCCAGCGCGGGTTCCAGTGAGGTTAGTACCCGTTGCTGTGATTGCATCAGCTTGCGGGCGTCTTCGTTGATCAGGACAAGCTGTTCCGCCGGCGTCAGCCCGTCGGCGGCGGGTGTCGTATTTCCGGCATGGGCGAGTTCACGCAGACCTGCGACGCGAACGGTATAGAACTCTTCGAGGTTCTTGGCTGAGATCGAAAGGAACCGCAGCCTCTCCAGCAGCGGAACCCGAGGGTTTTCAGCTTCTTCCAGAACCCGCCAGTTAAAGGCAAGCCAGCTGAGCTCGCGATTGTGAAACCGTTCCGGTCCCGTGATGTCGAAATCCGGCAGTTCAACCGCTTCGGGAAAGGGGGAGTCGAGAAAGTTGGCGTTTGTCATGTGGCTGTCGCTATGCGTGTTGAGTGACAAATTTGTGTCGATCCTAGCCATTCTATTCCTGACCGCCAAGCAACTCGGATGCCAGCCGCCGCGAGAGCGTGTGATGCCGGGACAGGGCTGCCTTGTCCAATCGGCTTACGATGTCTTCGGCGGCACGAAATGAACGGTCCATGCGCGACAGAAGAAATGGAATGACATCTGGTTTCGGTGTGATCTGCCGGTCTGCAAACAGTTTGGCCAAGACCGCTGCCAGCAATGTGTCATCGGGCGCGAGCAAGCTGATATGGGTGGTGCCGTCGATCCGGCTTTGCAGGTCGGGCAGGCTGAGAGACCAGAGATTCGGTGCGCCTCTGCCTGTCATCAGCAATTGGTGTCCCTGCGCAAGAATCAGGTTGTGCAGATGAAACAGTGCTTGCTGGGCATCCGCATCAGACGAGATTGCAGCCACGTCCTCGACCGCGATCGGGTGCTCTGCAAGCGTTGGAACATCGAGCGATGGCAAATGTGCGGCAGAAACGATGCGTGCGTCGTTTGTTGCGGCCCAGACATGAGTCAGGTGGGTTTTGCCCGCACCAGCAGGCCCCGACAGGATGAGTTTGCCATTGGGCCAACGCTCGGCGGCATCGATCATCGTAACGGCCATCGCGTTTTCGGGCGAAACAAAAAAGTCGTCTCGCCCCAGAACCGGCTTGGCTGGCAAATCAAAACTTAACTGTTCGGCCATGTTACTCTGTGTCCTGATCGGACTGACCGCGATAAAGACGACTTTGCAGGTATTGTTCCACGCCGAACCGGGTCACGACGCCGATGGCGGCGGCAACAGGAACGGCGACCAGCATGCCGACAAACCCGAAAAGGGCGCCGAATACAGAAAGGGCGAGAAGCAGCCAGACCGGATGCAGCCCGATGGAGCCACCAACCAGTTTTGGTGTCAGAAAGTTGCCTTCGACAACTTGCCCGATCGCAAAGACCGCAGTGACAAGGCCGATCGACGTCCAATCTCCCCAGAACTGGAACAGGGCCAGCCCGATGGCAAGTGAGCCACCGATCAGCGCGCCCAGATAGGGAATGAACGTGACCAGACCTGCAATGACGCCAACGACAAGGCCGAAATTCAGCCCGACGAGCATCAGCGCGATTGCATAATATGCGCCGAGGATCAGGCTGACTGTCCCCATGCCGCGAATGAACGAGGCGAGCGTGTCGTCGATATCTTTCGCCAGTTGGCGGATGACCGGCGCGTGGTCGCGCGGGAGCAGTTCATCGATCCGCGCTATCATCCGATCCCAGTCCAGCAGCATGTATACTGACACCACCGGCACGACGATAAGCAGGACCACGATATTCAGAACCGACAGCGCCGAGCCAAGAGCGGTTTCGATCAAAGCGGGGCCACGTTCCTTGATCGCTTCGCCGATCGTGTTCAGCGTTTCGCGCGCACTGGAACCTTCGACCAGAAGAGACGGGAAATGCTTGGCGATGAAACTCTGCAGATCCTGAAAGAGCTGCGGCATGATGTTGATCAGGTCGATCGACTGCGAAATCAACGTCGGAATGACCAGCAACCCGATCAGGACCGCAAGCAGGATGGCAACGATGGTGATGACGGCGGTCGCCGCGATCCGCGACAACCCGGCGCGTTCCAGTCGATCCGCAACCGGGTCGATGAAATACGCAATGGCACTTCCGATCACGAACGGAAGCAGCACATCGCCAAGAAACCAGAGGACGACGGCAAAAATCGCCGTGACGACACCCCAATATTTCAGTTGATCTCTGACCGGCAATGTCATGTGTGACCCAAGTTGCTGTAAGCGTATCACATCGCCCATAGTCCGCCCGGTTTCAAGGGGGCGCATGGGTCACCATGCCGAGGCGCCAATTGGGTGAGCATATCCGAGGGCCGACAAGATCGACGCTGTACATTGGTCGATTGCCTGAGGCCGCGCTTTCGCATAGACCGCTGAAAACATCTTTTTACAAAGAGACCGCACATGCGCCTGTCCCGCTATTTTCTGCCTGTCCTCAAGGAAAACCCTTCCGAAGCACAAATCGTCAGCCATCGGCTGATGCTGCGGGCCGGGATGATCAAGCAAGCTCAGGCCGGTATCTATTCGTGGCTGCCACTGGGCTACAAGGTGTTGAAGAACATCGAGAACATCGTTCACGAAGAACAGGTGCGCGCGGGTCACATCCCGATGTTGATGCCGACGCTGCAATCCGCCGATCTTTGGCGCGAGAGCGGGCGGTATGACGACTATGGCGAGGAAATGCTTCGCATTACCGACCGTCACGGGCGCGATATGCTCTATGGGCCGACCAACGAAGAACTGATTACTGACATTTTCCGCAGCCATGTCAGCAGTTACAAAGACCTGCCGATGACGCTCTATCACATCCAGTGGAAATTCCGTGACGAAATCCGTCCTCGGTTCGGCGTGATGCGTGGACGCGAATTCCTGATGAAGGATGGCTATAACTTTGACGTCACCAAGGAAGACGCGCTGCACGCTTACAACCGGCATTTGGTGACCTATCTGCGCAGCTACGAGCGGATGGGGTTGCAGGCGATTCCGATGCGCGCGGATGGCGGCCCAATTGGCGGAGATTATACGCACGAGTTTCTGGTGCTGGCCGACACCGGCGAATCCGAAGTGTTCTATGACAGCGAGATCACCGACCTGAAATTTGGCAATCGCGAAATCGACTATGACAATGTCGAGCAATGTCAGGCGGTTCTCGAAGAATTCACCGGTCGCTATGCGCGCACCGACGAAACACACGATGAGGCCCTGTTCAACGAGGTGCCCGAAGCGCGTCGCCGTAGCGCACGGGGCATCGAAGTGGGTCAGATTTTCTATTTCGGCACCAAATATTCAGAGGCTTTGGGCGCGACCGTGCAGAACGCCGAGGGCAAGTCAGTGCCGGTCCACATGGGCAGCCACGGCATTGGTGTCTCGCGCCTGTTGGGGGCCATCATCGAGGCCAGCCACGACGACAATGGTATTATCTGGCCGGAAGGCGTGACCCCGTTCCACTGTGGTATCGTGAACCTGAAGCAAGGCGACACCGAGGCCGATGCCGCCTGCGAGGCGCTGTATGCCGCGCTGACCGCAATCGGGCTTGAGCCGCTGTATGACGATCGCAAGGAACGGGCAGGGGGCAAATTCGCGACGATGGACCTGATCGGCCTGCCTTGGCGGATTACAGTCGGACCGCGCGGCCTCAAGAATGGTGTTGTCGAACTGACAAGCCGTCGCACGGGCGAAAGCGAAGAACTGAGCCCCGAGGCCGCAATCGAAAAGGTCGCGGCGATCTACGGCAAGACAATTCCCTCATGACTGACGCGCCCTCAATCTCGGTTATCACGGTCACGCGGAACCTGATTGAGGCGGGGCGGCAACAGACCATACTGGAAGTCATGGATTGCGTTCAGGGCCAAACGGCGACTGGGCTTGAGCATGTCATCTGGGATGGGGCGTCCAACGACGGCACGCAGGCGTTGATCGAGCAGAAGATCGAAGAGCTGCGCGCGGCTGGCGCCCCGGTTCCGGTCCGGTTTCACAGCGAGCCGGACAGCGGCCTGTATGACGCAATGAACAAAGCCGTGGATGCCAGCCGGGGCGACTATGTGATCTTTTTAAATTCGGACGATCTGATCGAACGTCAGGATTCGCTCGCGTTGGCGCAGCAACAACTGGCCAAGGAACATCCCGATTACGCGTATGGTCAAACAACATACGTGAACACGGATGGCAGTACGTTTCAGGCTCGGCGAATAACAACAAAGAGCATATTGCGCAGCATTCCGTTTTGCCACAATTCCACACTGATCCGTCGCGAGGTATTCCAGAAACTCGGCGGGCATGACCTCCAATTCAAGATCGTTGCGGATTACGACATGACCCTTCGGATTTTCATGCAGGGGTTAAAGGGCAGTGCCGTTCCAGTGCCCATCGCAGTGTTTCGCCGCGGGGGGCTGTCGGCCGATATTTTGGGCACAGGGTCCGAGGTGGCGCGGGTCTGGCGCAAGAACTACAGCCCATTTTTGGATCTGTCGGTTTATTCGGACGAGGAGTGTCTGAATTGGGTCAAGGTCGGACAACTGCCGCTGCATGTGTCCTGGGCAATCTATTGGGCAAATCTGAAGAAACCTGCCGTGCGTCGGGCCGCCCGGCACAGCTTTTTCAAGACGCTCTTGCGCCAGATGCAGCCGTGGCGCAGTTGGGATAACCTCTCAGAATAAGCTGATCAGCGCTGGATGTTGAGTGCCGATAAAGCGAGGGGCTCTATTCGGTTTCCCAGATGCCATACTCGCGCTGCATGAATCGAACGCACTCCACGTTCGCCTGCTGGCGATTCAATCCTTCGATCGTACTGTCGCAAAGCGCATCATCCATCGCATTGGCAAGTTCTCTGGGCATATATCCATTGTTGGCGAGAATTGGGATTCCATTGTGGGCGGCCATTCCCGAAAGCCAGATATCATCCACCATCCACAACTTCTCTGGAACGGAAAATACGTCAGATGAAAAGAAGCTCGGCCTAACCAAAACCCCGCCGCACCCTTCCATTATGTCGATATAGCCTGTGCGGCGATAGTTCCGCGTTCTATATGGCTTTGGGAGTTTTTGCCCCAGTCTGAACTCATGAATTTTCTGCTCTAACCGTTGGGCGCGGTACGATAGATCCCAGCGAGACGAGAGTTGGATGGCTCTCTTGGAAAATCTGGCGTCATATTTTGGGGCGAAACCCAAGTTCACAATGTCCCAACCGGAGTTGGCGATACAATGCTTGGGATGCTTATGTGCAGCATCGATCAAGTTTCTGGCCCATTTTTCGGATACTGTTCGGTCGTCATCACAGTAGATAATGGCTTCGTCCATGCTCCGGCAATCGTTGAGGGCTGGCAAGAGTTTGGTTGCGGGCCCAAGGTCATGCTCAACTTCGACGACCTTGACGCCTTCCGGAGTTATGGGCAGCGAAAAGCTGCCTTCTGGAAATCGCTTGTAGCTCTTGGGGATGTTGACGCGTATTTCCCGAATTTCGATATCCTGCTTTACCAAACTATCTAGCGTGGATTGCAAAAGGTCGAAACGCGGTGGAATCGAAGTAAGAGAAATCACAGTCAAGATGAGCGTCCACTCTTGCAGTTTCGGCTTAGACCTAGCGCAGAGTGTCGCTCATGTTCAACTGGATACTCCCACGTGGGCGTCTCTCGGCTTGACTACCGCCCCTTCAAGTGTATCCGTCCGGTAACGACTAGCAGGAGCCTTCATGGCCAAAACAACCGCCCCCTTTGCCCCTTTCGAATGGATGATCGCGTGGCGATATTTACGCGCCCGCCGGGCCGAAGGCGGGGTTAGCGTGATGACGTGGATCAGCCTGATCGGCATCACGCTCGCGGTCTTTGCGCTGATCGCGACGCTTTCGGTGCGTTCGGGGTTTCGCTCTGAATTTGTCGGCACCATTCTGGGCGCCAATGCCCATGTGACGGTCTATGACGTGGGTCGGGTAGGGCCGCAGGGGCAGCTTGATCGTACCATCTCTGACTACCAAGGCTGGGCCGAGCGTGTGGCAGAGGTGCCGGGCGTCACGCGGGTTGCGCCGTTGATCAAGGGGCAGGTTCTGATCAGCCTGCGCGACAGCAGCTCGGGGGCCGAAATCTACGGTATCGCCCGCGAAGACCTTGAATCCCTTCCCGGGATCGCTGACTCCGAACAATCGATGGGTGATATCACACGTCTGGACGAGGGCATTGCCATCGGGTCGGGCATTGCGCGTGCCATCGGGGCGAGCGTGGGCGACACGGTCAAGCTGACCTCGCCCAACGGGGTAAAGACCGCCTTTGGCACCAGCCCGCGGGTGAACGCCTATGAAGTCGTCTATGTGTTCTCGGCGGGTCGCTATGACATCGATCGGACCCGCGTTTACATGCCATTTACCGAAGCTCAGGCCTATTTCAACCGCGAGGGTGTTGCGGATGAACTGGAGGTGATGGTCGAGGAACCGGAAGCGGTGAATGCCCTGACCATCGATATCCTACGCGCTGCCGGTGATCGGGCTCAGGTCTGGACATGGCGCGACTCCGCAGGGGGCTTTCTGCGGGCGCTTGAGGTCGAGGACAACGTGATGTTCATCATCCTGTCGATCCTGGTTTTGATCGCGGCGATGAACATCGTCTCGGGGCTGATCATGCTGGTTAAGAACAAGGGGCGCGACATCGGCATCTTGCGCACTATCGGGCTGAGCGAAGGCTCGATCATGCGGGTTTTCTTTATTTGCGGTGCATTTACCGGGCTGATCGGCACGGCGATGGGTGTGATCTTGGGATGCCTGTTCGCGATCTATATCGACCCGCTGTTCTCCTTTGTGAATTATGTGATGGGCGGCGGCGTTTGGGACCCGTCGATCCGGGGTATCTATCGCCTGCCCGCGGAATTGAACCTGAGCGACGTGTTGTCGGCGGTCGGTTTGTCGCTGGGCTTGTCCTTTTTTGTCACGTTGTTCCCGGCACGCCGCGCTGCGCGGATGAACCCGGTTGAGGCGCTGCGCTATGAGTGATGCGGTTTTGCAGTTGGAAGGTCTGGTCAAGACCTACGGCGCCGGCTCGCCTGCCGAGATCAAGGTTTTGCAGGGGCTCGACCTGAGAGTAAACAAGGGAGAAACCGTCGCCTTGGTTGCGCCATCGGGGGCCGGTAAATCGACCCTCTTGCACATCGCCGGCCTGCTGGACGTCGCGGATACCGGGGTCGTACGGATTGGCGGAGCTGACCTTTCGGACAAATCGGACCGCGCCCGCACGGCGGCGCGACGTCAGGACATCGGTTTTGTCTATCAGTTTCACCATTTGCTTCCCGAATTCTCTGCATTGGAGAACATCGTGCTGCCTCAGTTGGCGAATGGGGTCGCAGATGCCGAGGCGAGGGATCGCGCCAAGCAATTGCTGGATCGTGTCGGGATTTCGGCCCGCGCAGGGCATCGCCCGGCAGCCATGTCAGGGGGGGAGCAACAACGTGTTGCGTTCTGTCGCGCACTGGCCAATGAACCGCGCCTTTTGTTGGCCGACGAACCCACGGGCAACCTTGACCCCGCAACATCCGACCAGGTGTTTGATGCGATGATGCAGTTGGTGGCCGAGACAGGCTTGGCTGCCATTATCGCCACACATAACATGGAATTGGCGGCGCGCATGGACAAGGTTCTCAGGCTCGAGAATGGCAAGCTGATCGACGCCTGAATTCAGGTCCGTTCCGGCAATCTCTGGCGCATGGTTACGCCCTTTGATCTGGATCATTGAGCATTGTGCGCCCTTGGGCAAACTAGAGGTGTGTCCACGGATCGGGCGCAACGACTGCCCTGAGATGAAAACCGGGAGATCGGGAAATGCGAATTGTTCAGTCATTCATAACCACGGCGCTGCTCACCTTTGGGGCGGCGGCATTCGCACAGGATTTTGAGAACGGAGAAGATTTGTACCTGCTGCATTGCGCGACCTGTCATGGTGTCGAGGCAAAGGGGCAGGGACCGATGGCCGGGATTCTCGTGATCAAGCCTGTGAACCTGACCGCACTGGAAGCGGAGAATGGTGACACCTTTCCGACCGAGCGCGTCATACGCCGTATTGACGGGCGCGATCCCCTGCTCAGCCATGGCAGCCCGATGCCGGTTTACGGGTTCTTTTTTGAAGGCGAGGATACGCCGTACAAGACGCCCAGTGGGCAGCCCATTCTGACGAGCCAGCCGATAGTTGACCTCATGGGATATTTGCAGTCCATTCAGATCAATTGAATGGAGACGACCGAATGCGGATTCTTCCCTGGTGTATCGCCCCAGCCGTGGCCCTGTTTGCGGCCTGCGCCCCTGACATCATGCCTCAACCTGATGAGGGGGCCGCGTTGTTTGCGGAGAATTGCAGTGTCTGTCACGGTCCTCGGGGAGAGGGCGGCAAGCAACTCGCGCGCGGCAAGGTTGCGCCGGACCTGACCCGCATTGCGTTCAGAAACGGTGGCGCTTTCCCTCAGGCACAGGTGCTTTCACAAATTGACGGCTATGGGCGGGGCAAGGCCAAGGACGTGATGCCCGCGTTCGGTTCTCTTTTGGAAGGCGAAACAGTGCCTGTTGATATAGATGGCACACTGACGCCAACACCTCGTCCGCTGGCTGCATTGCTCGCCTATCTCGAGAGTATCCAAGTGCCCTGATGGGCTTGGGGCCTGATTAATCGCGTTGCAGACTAGGAACAGATGCCCTCAAGCTCGGCACCACGCCACGGCAGATAGACATCACTTTCCCGCACCGTCGGCAGATCAGAGACCGGGAACGCGCCGCTTAGCATTGTGTGTAACCTTTTGGTGCGCGCGGCATCGGGCGCCAGCGCACGACAACAGACATATTCCTCGACAATCGCGCCCTGCTGCTCAAATCCATAGCTCAGGAAATCGGGCGCTTCGTCCAGATCAAAGAGATAGGGATCGTCAACGCTGCCATGCTCGGCAGCGGCGCGCATCGGCGAATAGCCTGTGCGGGCGCGATTCTGCCATTGCCAGACATGGGTCATCTCATGTGCAAGCAGCATCGATTCAACGAGATACAGGCGCTCGGGATAGTCACGCAGAAAGTCGTCCAGATACCAGTTTTTCACGAAATAGACACGATTGAACAAGGTGACGGCGGCAGGCTTGCTGGTTACGATTTCCTCTTTGATCGGAGGCATGATCCGTTCGCGGCAGGCGACGCGCGGGCGGGCCTTGCGGCGAAAGGTGACGGCGGCAACCGGGGCGCCTTTGACCAGACGAACGCGAGAGGTGTCGAGTTGTTCGCCCTGCAATCCCTGAATGAATGCCTCTTCGGTCTCGGTGAGGGGCCGACCGCAGGAACAGAGAAGAACTAGGATCAGAAACAGGCGCAGGATCATGGGCGGACGTTAGCCTGCCGATCAAGACTGCGGTAGAGGTGAGTCGCACGGCGGTGGTGGTTTTTTCCGTTCAGACGCTCATCGCCAGAACACGGCTGATTTCGGCCAACGAGCTCCCGGATTGATCCATCCATGTGTTGAACGCCTGCTGAACCGCGCGCATCGCGGTCTTTGACGTGGCTTGCTTGTCGATGACGCCTTCTGCGATCAGGCGGGCCGTTACATCGCGCGACAGGATGAAACTGTCACGCCCGCAAAACCGCATCGCATATTGACCGGTCATGCCACCCAGCCGCGAGCCTCGCGTTTTCATGAGTTCAAGCAGGCCGATATAATCAGAAGACGGCCAGCCACCAAACACTGCGCCCGGGCCACCCTGATCGCGCAATTCCATCAGAAACACAGCATTGTCGCGCACGGTCAAGATCTTGGGGCCATTCCTGACAATGTCACGATTTGCCAGCAGGGAATCCAGTTTGTCATCATCCATGAAGGCGCATTTGCCGACGTCGAACCCGTCAAAGGCGGCTTCAAATCCGTTCCATTTGTTTTCAATAACTTTCCAGTTGAACCCAGCTTGAAAGACACATTTGGTCAGGGTCGACAGCCAGCGGTCCTCAGGCACCTGCGCAAGCTGTTCGATCGTCGCGGGTTTGGTCAGTTGATCGTTCAGGGCATCCGCACCACCATGACGTTTGGCTGCAATCGAGTGAATTTCGTCAAAATGGCGCATGGATCACCTCTCCCGGAATTGACCGGATCATGGCAGATGGAAGGCGGTAATACCAAGCGTGGCTGTCAATGCTATGGGGCATAAAAGGTGGCCGTTGCCGTCGAGATCAGCTTGCCGCTGCTCTCTTCCGTCATGTCGGCTTCGGCAAATATCAGCGCGCGCCCGGCCCGAACCACACGTGCATCGCACAGGATCGCGGTGCCGACGCCGGGGCGCAGAAACCGCGTGTGCAGATCGGTCGTGGCAAACGGCTTGAGTTTTTGAGCGTGTGCAATCGTGGCGAGAGCCATCGTGGTATCTGCCAGCGCCGCAAGCGCCTGTCCGGAAACAATTCCCCCGACCCGCGAAAGATGCTCGCCCAATGGCATCCGCACCTGGGTGCGTTCTGGATCGAATGCCAGAACGGTCAGGTCAAGCGCCTGAACCCAGGGCGCAAAATTCTCGCGCAGGATGGTTTGCGCATCTTCGGGTGTCATGCGCTGCGGGCTCCTTTTGCACGCCAAAGGTGTGCGTTTGATGTCCGTTTGGCCCGGACCTTGTGCAGACCCATCAGCCACATGGCATCAGTGCTCCGCGGGACTGGATGACCCGCCCTGCCAGTGCCGCAGCATCGACAACGGCTTGATCTATCGACTTTCCCGACAGGATGGACGCGAGGTAGCCCGCGTTGAAGGAATCGCCGGCGGCCGTTGTATCCACGACCTTGGGGGCGGCGACGGGCGACACGCGGCTGATGTTTCCATGATCCGAGATGATGATCTCTCCCGGCCCGTTCTTGACGACCACGGTTTTCACACCGGCCTGCGTGTATCGCGCAAGCGTTGCCTCGGGATCGGCATCGCCAAACCATGTCGCCTCGTCCTCATGCGAGGGCAGGACTGTATCGCTGACCTCTGCCGCAGCCATGATGCTGGCCGTCATCACGTCAGCGGACTCCCAAAGGCGCGGGCGCAAGTTGGGATCGAACACCACTGTTCCGCCGTCCGCTCGGTATGCGTTCAAGGTGTCGAGCAGGCGCGTACGGTCTGTGTCGGATAGAATGGCGAGGGTGATCCCGGAGAAGAATGCGATTTGCGCCCCGTTCAGTGCACTCACCAGATGTGCTGTATCGCTGGCCAGATTGCGCGCAGCACTTTGACCACGCCAATAGCTAAAGCTGCGTTCGCCCTCTTGCAGCTGGATCATGTAGAGGCCGACGGTCAGACCGGGCAGGCGCAGGACAGGGTCGGTGCCAATCCCTGCATCCTCCAGAAACGCGATCATCTGATCCGAGATTGCGTCCTGTCCGACGGCGCTCAGATAATCAATCTGATGATCCTCGCCAAGAAGCTGGCGCAGATACCAGGCTGTGTTCATGGTGTCTCCGGCAAAGCCGATCTGATACGACCCTTCGACGCTGGACGGCGCAAGCTCAACCATGCACTCGCCGATGGAAACAATTCGGGTCATTTCGTATTCTCCGTGAACTATTCATGACAGTTTATCTGAACCACTTCTATTAGGATGAGAATGCGTGACAAGTGTGGGTACTTGCAACGCCGAGGTTCACGGCAGCGTTTGAATACGATGTATCTGAGATTTGGCGTCGTGGATCAGGTCCCAGATCCGGCGCGCAGAACGTTTCTTAAAGCTGAACGTCTGCCGCATGAAACTGATTCTTGTCTTCCATGGCCCACAAAGATGCTGTTTTCGCCCGCGCGGCAAAAGCGAACTGCAAGCGGATGCGTGCTTCACTGCCGCGGTCCGATGCCTTTATCTGATCAGAGGCTCGTATTCAGGGACGAGGGTGCTGCCATCTTCCAGACTGGCCTTTACTACATAGACCGCGCCAAGTTGCCGGTTCACGGCAAAGAACGTCAGCCTGTCGCCGTCGATTTCGGGCGCCTTGATCACAGCAAAGTCGGGGGCGTCATAATTTGACAACTGGAACGTGCCTTCAACCCAGTCGGCGTTGGGATCTTCGGATGCGAGGCGCTGTTTGTACCAGTCGGCAAAGGCGCTCGGGTCCTCTATCACCGCATAGGTCTGTTCGTGCGCCAGATGATTCAATGCCTGGGCGCATAGAAGCGCGTTGGCCGAGTCTTTCAAACCGGGCGCCAGTTCCAGCATCGTCTGTGGGTCGCCTGCTTCGGTCCCATCCACGATCACAACGGCCGCACCCTCGTCATCGAACGAAAGCAATATCTGCGGATCCTGAGCCATTCTGCGTCCTCTTTCTTATATCGTTTCGTCGCGGATGATCATCCGGTTTTGTCCCAAAGCGTATCGACCCATTTGCGGTCTTCAGGCGTGAGTTTCCCGCCCGGTTCCTTCTTTTTCCAGAGCCTGAGTTCGCCGGTGGTCGGATCGGGCATGGCGACAAAAAACGTATGGGTGCGTTCGTCGCCCCAATTGGTATCTGCAACCATCACCTGCGGGCTCCCCAGATCATTGGCAAGTTCGCCCAACATGCTGTCGTTCGTAGACTTTTCGTAAGCTTCTTCCAACTTGGCCAGTTTCTTGCGGAATTCATCTGCCACCGCCAACTGCTCGTCGCGCAGCTTGTCAGCCAGATCCGTCGCTGAGACCGTTGCGCCTTTCTTCTCCTGCTCAAGCTTCCATGCGTCGGCTCTTTCTTGAGGTGTCTTTTGGTCAGCCTTCCATTTGTCGGCGGCACGGCGCGCGCGCTTTTTGTCGAATTCCTTGGCTGTCCGCGCGACTGCGGCAAGTATCCCTGCGGGTTTCAGATCTGTCGTGGGTCGCTCGGTCTTGGCGGCCTTGGTGAGTTCGTCACGCATAGCATCTTCGGACTCGTTCGCCAGCATTTCGTTGATCTTCTTGTCATACATATACACGGCGCGCTCGGCTGACAGGGTGGTGTCTGAAATGGTCTTGCCGGGACCGATGACCTTTTGCTGGATGTTCGTAGCGGTATCTGTGGGCGTCGGCCCGTGTAAATCCTGCATCGAATGTTCACCCGGACGGCATTGTGCCGTGGGCAGAGCGTTGAAGGAATGGATGCCTTCGGTCCCGATATTGATGAACTGGTCCGGAGACCCCGACACCATATCCACCAGGCCGGTAAGGACCTCCTTGGTGCGGACCCCTTCGTTTGGTGGTGCGTTGGGGTTGGGGATGGCGGCGACGACTTGGGTTGTCTGGGGGGTGCCGCCGAACAAGGCTTTGGTTGGGTCGAGCTCCATCCCCCCCGAGGACAATTCCCATGGTTTGTATTTGCCCGGGCAGACCGCATTGATGAAGGCATCAGATTTGATATGCGCGATGATCGCCTTACCCTCCGTAGAGGTTTTGCTGAGTGACAGCGCCTTGAGCGCGGAGGCTGTCATCTCGGTGATGAATTGTTCCTTGGTCGTGATTGGTTTGCCCCGAGGGGCACCAAAGGCATCGACGGGTTGAATGCGATAGCGACCCTTGGACGAGGACCCATCGCTGGAATCGGTGATTTCGGATGTCGGATCATACAGAAAACTGAAATCTGCGCCGATGCCCATTGTCAGTTGGGATTTCGCTGTCTGTTTCTTGAGTGCGTCGGTGCCTGCGACCGTATCAATGACCTTGCCCAGACCGTTGGGGGCGAGCAGGTTCTTGCGCAGCGCCTTGCGCTCCCGGCTTCCGGTTTGGGTGGCGGCGGCAGAGGCAATGCTGAATTCCCAGCTTTGGATCAACGGATTGCCGCCATCGTTCAACTTGGTGACGGCCGGAACTTTTTGACCGGTCGCCGAAGTGAACGTGCCCTTTTCGGCGATCTCGGCAAACCCCTTCAGAGCCTCTTCGGGTTTTTCAAGCCGCAATCTGCGGGCAGGGGCCGTGGTAAAGCAGGAGCCGACAGGGCCTTGATCCATCGGCGTGAAAAAGGCGGAAAGTGCGGCTTGGCGGGTGTCCTTGTCGGTCAGCGGCGGGCTGACGCCTAAAGTTTCGCAAACAAGACCGGTTCCGGCCTGACCCGTGGGGGCCTTGATCCCGTTTACTACGTTGGCGCAGGCGTTTTGCGTCGCGGTGTTCTTAAGCGCTTTCTGGGTTTCAAAGGCATGCAGCGCCAGTGCAGGAGTGGCGTTCTTGAGGATGTCCGGATTGTAAATCATATCAGCGACGGCGTTCTTGGCCTTGTCCGACGTTGGGTCAAACGTACCGTTGGATGCCAACATTGCGCCGCCGAGAGCCTTGCTTCGCTCAGTGGCAAGCTCGGAGAAGGTTCCAGGCAGCGGGCCGAGCGTGCCAGTCTCGAACTGGCGTCCGGATTTTAGATAACTGTCCAACCCGGTGTAAAAGCCCGCCCCGATATGATCGCCGGATTTGAGCAGGCTTTGCGCGTAGGTCCGGGCCTTGTCCTCGCTCATCGATTTGCCGCCAGACTTGAAACCCTGAGCCGCCAGATTGCAGATCGGGCTGAGCACATTCGCGATCTTGTCAGGGTCCTTGGAGCGTTGGGCGAGGTCGACCGCGCTGTCGGCCAGCAGTGCGTCTTTCTGATAGGCCGCAATCAGTTTTTCGGCAGAACTATCCTTGAACGGTCTCCCGGCATCGGGGGCAAGAGGACCAAATGCCAAAGACTGAGACAGTTTTTCCTTGGCGATAATCGCGTTTTTGATCTTGCTCGCGGCTTTCTCTGCCCTGAGCGCCAAACGGTAATCCGCCACCGCGGCCTTGACGGCGAGTTCTTTCGCCGCGATCTGCTTTGCATCGCCTTCCGGCAGGGCCTTGGCCTTATGCCATTCAGAGGTCGCCGTCGACTGTTCCCTGAGGGCCTTCGCAATATCGTCATTGACCTTGGCGACCCGCTCTGGTGTCACCGGTTGCGGACCGATGATCGTGTCGAAATTCGCGAAACATTCGCGCGCCTTGGCGGCAGCCTTGGGGCTCTTGGTGGCAAGGGCGCTGATCTTCTCAGCGTCGCGAATCAGCAATGCCAGCGCATCACGCGCGCGCTGTGCCTTGGCGAAATCATCGGGTGCGGGCCAATTATCGGCCATGGCCGCGGTCACCCGGTCGCGCTCGGTTTTCATGGCTTTTTGCTCGGTCGGGTTCGCACCGGTGGGGTCCACCAGCAACGCGAGCGCATCCAGAATCTTGGTCTTGTCGCCGGCGATTGCCAGTTTTGCTTGGGCGATCTCGGGTTTCAGGGCAATCAAAGCCTTGATGGCGGCGGTGCTCTCTTTCGCGGTTGTCTTGCTGATCGGATCGGTGGATTTGTCCAGGATCGCCTTGACGCGAGTATCATCGGCCGGAAGCACCTTGATTTCGTCCTGAAACTCTTTGACCGCCTGCGCATGTTCGGCGATCAGCACCGGGCCAAGTTGGGTTGCTTCTTCGCCAAGCGTCTTCAGCGTGTCCATGGCTGCGGGCATATCCGCGGCGGTCGCGGGCTTTGAAGGGCCAGACGCCCGCGACGCAATGGATTGTATCCTTGCGTCGTCGCCCGGCAGACCTGTCATTATGACATTGAGTTGATCGACCGCTTGTGCGTGCTCGGATGAGATCGTCCGCCCAAGTTCTTCGGCAAGCGGGATAAGCGGTGCCAGATCCTGCGCGGCCCCATCAAAATCACCGGCGTTCTTTTTTGTCATCGGTCCGGCGGCGCGGCCGCCCAATTCCTTGACCCGAGGATCCTTGCCCGGCAACGCCGACATCGCATCTTTAAAGGCCTGCTCGACCTTCAGATAGCGTTCATAGGCTGCTGTGGTTTTCTTGTTTTGCTTGCCGGTGAACCAGCCCTTGAGGATAAACCGATCAAGGAATGCGATCTGCTGGGTGGTAAGTTCCGCGCCGGCCATATGAACCTTGTCCTCTTTGTTCGCCAGAGATCGCCCCGGCAAGATCAATTAAATTTTACAAATACTTGTCTGCTGCGCCAAACATGAAACCTGATGGGGGACTGCAAACGTGGATACAACCCTGCGCTGAACCTAGAGCGGAAAACCATGATCTGACAACTGTTATTGCGTTTGACCTCCTGGGTGACGCAATCGGGCTGCCTTTCGAGCGAAGCGTGCAGGCGAGCAGGATCGATGTTCGCGCTGCTGCATGGGTCGGCTAACGTGTCAATTTGATCTGTTGTTGGTGAACGTAAGGGCTGGTCTTGACCCACCCAAACGGTCTAGAGCGTGCCGTGTTCCGAACCCAGCATACTTTGAAACCGATTTTGCGAGACGCGAGTGCCCATCGAGATCCACATGAAATCCCCGCAATGGGCCGAGCTTGACCTCGATGCGCTTGCGGAGACTGCGGGACGGATGACACTGGATTATCTGGGGTTCGACGCTGATATCGTTTCACTGGCCATACTTGCGACCGATGACGCAGAGATCGCAGAGTTGAATGCCGAGTTCCGGGAAAAGCCGGTGCCGACAAATGTTCTCAGCTGGCCTGCGAATGACCTGGCTCCGACCACAGCGGGAGGGCAGCCGGAGTTGCCGCAGCCGGATGTTTTCGGAGATATCGAGCTTGGCGACATCGCGATTTCATTTGATACCTGCTCCCGCGAGGCCAATGCCGCAGGGAAACGCATGAGTGATCATGTCACACACCTGATCGTTCATGGAGTGTTGCATCTTCTTGGTTATGACCACATCCGTGACCCGGATGCCACCTTGATGCAGGCGCGAGAAGTCGCGATACTTGCCAAACTGGGTATAGATGACCCTTATTGGGATATGGGCGGGGCGTAAGGGCCCCCATTTGGATAGGATCAATGGACGACACAGACGGCAGTTCTAGCGCGGCGCAGCGCGCGCAGCCAGAGAACGATACGACATCCGCTACAGCACGGGACGTCGAAGAACACGAAGGGGCCGAACGCCCCGGTTTGCTCGGACGTATCATCGAGGCATTTTCGCCCGCCGAGGAGTCATCGCCGTCAGAGGTGAACGGCAAGGCCGTCGAGACGCGTGGCATGATCAACCTGCGGCGCATGCGGGTCGAGGATGTTGCGATCCCAACCGCGGAAATCGTAGCCATCGCCAATACCACCACCAAGGAAGAGTTGGTCCAGCAGTTTCGCGAAAGCGGCATGACCCGAATACCGGTCTACGAAGGCACGCTGGATACGCCGCTGGGCTTTGTCCACCTCAAGGATTTCGCACTCAGCCATGGTTTCAACGGTGAAACCTCTGATTTTGATCTGGTGTCGATGCTGCGCCCGCTCTTGTTCGTGCCGCCCTCGATGCCGATTGGCGTGTTGCTGGCGAAAATGCAGACCGAGCGCCGCCACATGGCGCTGGTGATCGATGAATATGGCGGCGTCGACGGATTGCTCACCATCGAGGACCTGATTGAACAAGTGGTCGGTGAAATCGAAGACGAACATGATACCGACGAGGATCGCCCCTGGGTCGAGGAAAAACCCGGTTGCTATGTGGCGTTGGCCAAGACACCGCTGGCCGAGTTCGAAGCCGAGATCGGCCAATCCCTGACAGATCACGACGAAGTCGATGAAGAGGAAATCGACACACTCGGCGGGTTGGTGTTCATGTTGTCCGGGCGTGTGCCTGCGCGGGGCGAGGTGGTGCCTCATCCGGAAGGGCCGGAATTCGAAGTCATTGATGCCGATCCGCGCCGGATCAAGCGCCTGCGGATTCGGTTGCCCGAGTCCGCCGCATGATCTCACCGCCCGTCGGGCTGTTGTTTCGGATGGTACTGGCGGCCTGTTTCGGGGCGCTGGCCGCTCTGGGGCTTGCTCCCTACGGTTTCTGGCCAATCACTCTGGTCGCGCTCGCGCTTGTACCTTGGCTGTTGCAGGGCATCGACAGCCCTCGCCGCGCGGCATGGATCGGATGGGCGTTCGCCACCGGCTATTTCGCCCATGCGCTGATCTGGATCGTCGAACCGTTTCTGGTAGATGTTGCTCGGCACGGGTGGATGGCGCCCTTTGCTCTGGTGTTTCTGTCTGGTGGTCTGGCCCTGTTCTGGGCGCTGGCGTTCTGGCTGGCGACGCGAATGGCAAAGACACCGGCTATGCGGATATGGCTGCTGATCACAGCGCTCTCACTGGCCGAATTTGCGCGGGCTTATGTGCTGACCGGGTTTCCCTGGGCGGGGCTGGCCCAGATTTGGGTTGGGACGGATGTTGCCCTCTGGTTGGCATGGATCGGGCCGCAGGGACTTGGCGTTTTGACTCTGATCGTTTCGTTACTGCCGGGATATGCGCTGGCTTCAGGAGAAACTACGCGGGTGCGGCTGATGTGCGGAGTGCCGCTCTTGGCCTTGCTGCTGGTGGGCTTTGCACTGGCGCAGGCCGTGCCAGAAACCCATCCGGCGACCGGAACGGTCCGGATCATCCAGCCCAACGCGCCGCAGCATCAAAAATGGGACCCGGAGATGATGCCGGTGTTCTTTGAACGGCAGATCGGTTTCACCGTCGAGGCGCCACAACCCGATCTGATCGTATGGCCAGAAACCGCAGTTCCTGTTCTGCTGCGCTATGCCGGGCCAGCATTTGAGCAAATGTCGGTGGCGGCTGCCGGAACCCCGATGGCGGTAGGAATCCAGCGCACCGATGGTGCGCGTGCCTACAATTCTTTGGCCCATCTGGATGGCAACGGAGAGGTCGCGGCAGTTTATGACAAGCATCATCTCGTGCCGTTTGGCGAGTATTTTCCGGGGGGCGATTTCGCCGCCCGTCTGGGTCTGCGCGGGTTTGCGGCGCAGGAGGGTGATGGGTACAGCGCCGGGCCGGGACCGGTACTTCTGGATTTTGGGGAACTGGGCAAGGCTCTGCCCTTGATCTGCTACGAGGCGGTTTTTCCCGATGACGTTTCCGGAGCGGCGGGCCGTGCGGCGTTTCTGTTGCAAGTTACCAATGATGCCTGGTTTGGACAGTATGTTGGCCCATACCAGCATCTGGCACAGGCGCAGATGCGGGCCGTTGAGCAAGGATTACCGATGGTTCGTGCGGCAAACACCGGGGTGTCGGCGATGATCGACCCCTGGGGGCGGATCACCGACAGCCTGCCTTTGGGCGAGGCGGGGTATGTCGATGCGCCGCTTCCTGCACCACTGCCCAGCACGCTTTACGCACGCAGCGGAGACTCGCCGGTGTTGTGCTTGCTGCTGCTCGGATTGATCTTACCAATTGGTCTGCGGCGAAAATAAAAATGGTCAAGGCAATTGACCTTGCTCGCTTGCAGCCTTAACTCGGCTGAAACCTGTCACAACGGCTTCCTGGCGTGGCGGTATGAACTCAATGGAGCGCTATTCATGTCCCGCAATAACTACACGTTCACTTCGGAATCCGTTTCCGAGGGTCACCCCGACAAGGTCTGTGACCGAATTTCTGATGCCATTCTGGATGCTCTGCTGGCAGAGGAACCCGAGGCGCGGGTGGCGGCCGAGACCTTTGCCACCACCAATCGCGTCGTGATCGGGGGGGAGATCGGACTGAGCGATCAGGGCAAGCTGAATGACTATATGGGCCGCATCGACGGTATCGCCCGCGAATGTATCCGCGACATCGGTTATGAGCAGGACAAGTTTCACTATGCGACTTGTGAAATCACCAATCTGCTGCACGAACAGTCGGCGCATATCGCGCAGGGCGTAGATGCGTCTGGCAACAAGGACGAGGGCGCTGGCGATCAGGGCATCATGTTCGGCTTTGCCACAAACGAGACATCCGCATTGATGCCGGCACCGATCCAGTATGCCCATGCAATCCTGCGGCGTCTGGCAGAGGTCCGCAAGGACGGCACCGAGCCGACACTTGGGCCGGATGCAAAAAGCCAGCTGTCGGTGATCTATGAAGGCGGTCGCCCGGTCGGTGTACGCTCGCTCGTGCTGAGCACTCAGCATTTGGACGAGACGCTGAACAGCGAAGATATCCGCGCGATCGTCGAGCCTTATATCACCGAGGTGTTGCCGAACGGCTGGCTGACGGATCAGACCGAATGGCATGTGAACCCGACCGGGAAATTCGTGATTGGCGGACCCGATGGTGATGCCGGGTTGACCGGGCGCAAGATCATCGTGGACACCTATGGCGGTGCCGCGCCACATGGCGGAGGCGCGTTTTCCGGCAAGGATCCGACCAAGGTGGATCGGTCTGCGGCCTATGCGGCGCGGTATCTGGCTAAGAATATCGTCGCCGCTGGCCTCGCGGATCGCGCAACCTTGCAGCTGAGCTACGCGATCGGGGTGTCTCGTCCGCTGTCGATCTATGTGGATACACATGGCACCGGACAAGCCGATAATGCGCAGATCGAGAAGGCCGTGGGGCAGGTGATGGACCTTACCCCTCGGGGTATTCGCGAGCATTTGCAGCTGAACAAGCCCATCTACCAACGCACCGCCGCATACGGACATTTCGGGCGCGACCCCGAAGCGGATGGCGGTTTCAGCTGGGAGAAAACCGATCTAGTGGACGCGCTGAAAGCGGCGATCTGATCGGTCAGATAGGCGAGCAGCCAAATGGGGGAAGGGATGAGGGGCGTTGCCCCTCAAACTCCCCAGAGTATTTGCGTAAAGATGAACCCTGCCCGATTCGGATATCGCTTCATGCCTGCACGAAATCTTATGGCGGAACCGATTGCGATCGGCGGGCCACCGGGCTAGACCGCGCGCCATGACAGATCCTATCCGTCCACATCGCAATTTCTATGGTCGCCTCAAGGGCAAAACGCTGAAAAAGAGTCAGCGGGCCTATCTTGACGAGGACCTTGTGGCCCTGTCGCCGGGTGCTGTTGGCTGGGACGAGAATCCGGAACGGCGCGCGCTCGACCTTGAGGCATTGTTTGGCGGGCGACAGGTCTGGCTCGAAATCGGGTTTGGCGGTGGCGAGCATCTAGTGCATCAAGCGCAAGCCAATCCCGACATTGGGATCATCGGGGCCGAGCCTTACATCAACGGTGTTGCCATGCTGCTTGGCAAAATACGCCGTGCGGGCGTAACAAACCTGGCCGTGCATCCGGGCGATGCACGTGATTTGATGGATGTGCTGCCCAAGGGCGCGATTGACCGGGCGTTCCTGCTTTATCCTGATCCATGGCCCAAGGCGCGGCATCATCGCCGCCGGTTTGTCACGCGGGAACATCTTGAGCCTTTGCATCATGTACTGGCACCCGGAGCGATTCTGCGTGTGGCCACCGATATACCGGACTACGCGCGGCAAACACTGGAAGAGGTGCCAAAGGCCGGGTTCGAGTGGCTGGCAGAACGCCCCGAGGATTGGCGCGCGCCTTGGGATGATTGGATCTCGACACGCTATGAGCAGAAGGCGCTGCGCGAAGGGCGCACTCCGCATTACCTGACCTTCCGACGCATTTGACGCGATTTGTTCGGGCGCCTGATCACAGGTTGTGGACGCTCTTGCGGGCATCGGTTAAAGCGAATGCCGATGACTTGAGGAGAGGCACGATATGTCCAGCCATGGCACCCCGATTCCGATGAAGTCCGCACCCTGCGGGGCGCTGAACGGCGTGGCCGACGTGCCGGGAGACAAATCGATTTCACACCGTTCGCTGATACTGGGCGCGATGGCTGTGGGCGAGACGCGCATCACCGGTCTGCTTGAGGGAGAGGATGTGCTGGACACCGCCAAGGCGATGCGCGCCTTTGGGGCAGAGGTGGCGCGTGACGACGATGGCACATGGCATGTGCATGGCGTCGGTGTCGGGGGCTTTGCCGAACCGGATCAGGTCATCGACTGCGGTAATTCCGGCACCGGTGTGCGGTTGATCATGGGCTGTATGGCAACCTCACCAATCAGCGCGACGTTTACAGGCGATGCCAGCCTAAACGGACGTCCTATGGCGCGGGTGACCGACCCGCTGGAGCTGTTTGGCACCCGCGCGGTCGGGCGGTCTGGTGGGCGTTTGCCAATGACTATTGTTGGCGCGAAAGATCCGGTCCCGGTGCGTTACGAGGTGCCAGTTCCCTCAGCACAGGTGAAGTCAGCGGTATTGCTGGCAGGGTTGAATGCGCCGGGTCAGACGATTGTCATCGAAAAGGAGGCTACGCGTGATCATTCAGAGCGTATGCTGGCCGGATTCGGAGCGGAAATCACCACCGAGGAGACCGACGAAGGCCGCATGATCACACTGACTGGTCGACCCGAGCTGAAACCGCAGACAATCGCGGTGCCGCGAGATCCGTCAAGCGCGGCCTTTCCGGTTTGTGCCGCGCTGATCGTACCGGGCTCGGATGTTCTGGTTCCGGGGATTGGGCTGAACCCGACACGCGCAGGGCTCTACACCACCTTGCGAGAGATGGGAGCCGACCTGACCTATGAGAACGAGCGTGAAGAGGGGGGCGAGCCTGTCGCCGATCTGCGCGCTCGGTTTTCACCCGATATGAAAGGCATTGATGTGCCACCCGCCCGTGCCGCAAGCATGATTGACGAATACCCGGTTTTGTCGGTGGTTGCGTCATTCGCCAGCGGGGTCACCATGATGCGCGGGGTGCGCGAACTGCGCGTCAAGGAAAGCGACCGGATCGATGCGATGGCGACCGGGTTGCGTGCCAATGGTGTCGATGTCGAGGACGGCGAGGACTGGTGGTCGGTCACAGGTCATGGCCCCGGTACGGTCAAAGGCGGCGCGACTTGTGTCAGCCATCTTGACCACCGCATCGCGATGTCGTTCATGGTGATGGGGATGGCGACACAGCAACCGGTATCCGTGGATGATGGCGGCCCGATTGCAACGTCCTTCCCGATTTTCGAACCGTTGATGCAGCGCCTCGGGGCGTCCTTGTCCCGGATAGAAGAGTAGAGGCTGCGATGCGCCGCGCCTGGATCGCGCTTGCTGGTTTTGCCGGTCTGGCACTGGTCTGTTTTGTTTTGATGACAGTCTGGACAAAGCCAGAGATCACTGCTGGTGCCAAGGGCGCGGCGATGTTCGATCTGCGCGATGACGGGTATGATTACGACACGGCAAAGGCCTATCTGGCCGACCTGACCGAACCGGCGCGCCGTCTTTATCTGAGCCCGCAACGTATTCTGGACACGCTTTTTCCGATTGGTTTGGCTGGTTGTCTCGCCTTGGGGATTTATCTTGGCCTGCGTCGTAATTTCGGCCGGTGGGCTCTGGTCGGTGCGCTGTTGCCATCCGCCTATTTCTATGCGGACATGCTCGAGAACGGGGCGGTTGCGGGCATGCTGCGATCGCCAATTCTGACGCCGGAAGACGTTGAGCTAGCCAGCACCTATACGGTTCTGAAATTCCAACTCTTCGAGGCATCGGTCCTGCTGTTGTTGCTGTGTATCATCGGACAGGTCGTCAGGTGGAGCCTGAACCGATTCAGAGGGATGCAATGATGTTCACAGTTGCAATTGATGGGCCTGCTGCCGCAGGCAAGGGCACGATCAGCAAGGCAGTGGCCGCGCATTTCGGGTTTGATCATCTTGATACCGGATTACTGTATCGTGCCGTGGGCGCGCGGGTTCTGGACGGGGCCGATGCAACCGAAGCAGCGCTTGCTTTGTCTCCCGAGGATCTTGAGGCAAGCAATCTTCGCAGCGCCGAGGTGGCGCAAATGGCCAGTCAGGTCGCGGTGATCTCCGAAGTGCGGGCTGCACTGGTCACCTTCCAGCGCGAATTCGCCCGGCGACCGGGCGGTGCTGTGCTCGACGGGCGCGACATTGGTACGGTGATCTGCCCCGCGGCTGATCTCAAATTCTTTGTCACAGCTCGGCCCGAGATCCGCGCCCGCCGACGGTATGACGAATTGCGGGAAAAGGGCGAGGAGACCAGCCTGGATACGGTTCTGGCTGACGTGAAGGCACGTGACGACCGCGATATGAACCGTGCCGACGCGCCGTTGAAGCCCGCCACCGACGCCGTGCTCATCGACACCTCGGATCTGAGCATCGAGGATGCTGTCGACAAGGTTGCGCGGCTGATACGCGACCAGTTGCCGCCATCTGTTTGAGCCCGTCAAGGTCGGGAATTCCTCGGTCAGGGATTCCGGACTGACGCCGCGCCGCTGCGCCGGCTAGTGTGCTCTGGAAGGGTCTGATTGATTTAGAGACCCGGGATCACACCAAGTTTTGCATGAGGTTCCAGATGGATACGTTTGTTTTCAAGACCACCACGACCAACGCTGCCGGTTATCACAAGATCGACGACATTCCCGGGGAAAGCCGGTTTGACCCGGATGCTGTCTGGGGCAGCGACAGCGCAACGCCTGAGGCTATGCATGTCGACCCGGTGATCCCCGGCGGTACGGCTGATATGGACGCGCTGACGATGCCGCGGGTGCTCGGGCGGATCGACCCTGTGGACGGGTTCGAGGATCCGCTGTTTGGATTGCAAGACCCTTTGATTGGTTTCGAAGATCCGCTCTTTGGCTGAAGAGCGATCGGCTCGCGCGGTTATCTCCTCCCGCCGCGCGGGCCAATACCCTAGCCGTTGCGAAATGGCAGGGGGCGTCATCGCCCAGGAGCCAATAAATGAAGGGCTTGCAAACAGCCCGACGCTCCGATAATACGCGGGCGTCGACAAGGTGGAAATCACCGCAATGGCAACGAGACGAGCAGGGTCGGACTATCCGGCCCTCTTTGCTTTGCGTCCCAATGACCAATCCAAGACCGGCGGAGACAACCGCACGGCCCGCAAAAATGTGAAAAAGGAAACGACTTATATATGTCCGCTAACGCATCCATGGAGGAATTCGAAGCCCTCCTTAACGAAAGCTTCGAAATGGACACACCCGAGGAAGGGTCTGTTGTCAAAGGCAAAGTCATCGCAATCGAAGCGGGACAAGCCATCATCGACGTCGGCTACAAGATGGAAGGCCGCGTTGATCTGAAAGAATTCGCAAATCCCGGAGAAGCACCCGAAATCGCCGCTGGCGACGAGGTCGAAGTCTTCTTGCGTCAGGTCGAGAATGCGCGCGGCGAAGCCGTCATTTCGCGCGAAATGGCCCGCCGCGAGGAAGCCTGGGATCGTCTGGAAAAAGCCTATGCCGATGAGCTGCGCGTCGAAGGCGCCATCTTTGGCCGGGTCAAAGGTGGTTTCACCGTCGATCTGGGCGGTGCCGTAGCCTTCCTGCCCGGCTCGCAAGTCGATGTGCGCCCCGTGCGCGACGCTGGCCCGCTCATGGGTCTGAAGCAGCCGTTCCAGATTCTGAAAATGGACCGTCGCCGTGGCAATATCGTTGTGTCGCGCCGTGCGATCCTCGAAGAAAGCCGTGCCGAACAGCGCGCCGAAGTCATCGGCAACCTGCACGAAGGTCAGGCCGTGGATGGTGTCGTCAAGAACATCACCGAATACGGCGCATTTGTTGACCTCGGCGGTGTTGACGGGCTGCTGCACGTCACCGACATGGCATGGCGCCGTGTGAACCACCCTTCCGAGATCCTGTCGATCGGCGAAACCGTCAAGGTTCAGGTCATCAAGATCAACAAGGAAACCCACCGTATCAGCCTCGGCATGAAGCAGCTGCAGGAAGATCCGTGGGATCTGGTTGGCGCGAAATACCCGCTCAGCTCTGTTCACACTGGTCGCGTCACCAATATCACCGATTACGGTGCGTTTGTTGAACTTGAGCCCGGTGTCGAAGGTCTGGTCCACGTGTCCGAAATGTCCTGGACCAAAAAGAACGTGCACCCCGGCAAGATCGTGTCGACGTCGCAAGAAGTCGAAGTCATGGTGCTGGAAATCGACGGTGCCAAGCGTCGCGTTTCGCTGGGTCTCAAGCAGACTATGCGCAATCCGTGGGAAGTCTTTGCCGAGCAGTTCCCCGAGGGAACCGAGGTCGAGGGCGAGGTCAAGAACATCACCGAATTCGGTCTGTTCATCGGTCTCGAAGGCGACATCGACGGCATGGTTCACCTGTCGGATCTGTCCTGGGACGAACGTGGCGAAGACGCGATCCAGAACTATCGCAAAGGCGACATGGTTTCGGCCGTTGTCTCCGAGGTGGATGTCGAGAAAGAGCGCATCAGCCTGTCGATCAAGGCCCTGGGCGGCGACAAGTTTGCCGAGGCCGTTGGTGGCGTCAAGCGTGGTTCGATCATCACTGTCGAAGTGACCGCGATCGAGGATGGTGGCATTGAGGTGGAATACGAAGGCATGAAGTCCTTCATCCGCCGCTCTGACCTGTCCCGTGACCGTGCCGAGCAGCGCCCCGAGCGTTTCAGCGTCGGCAACAAGCTCGACGTGCGTGTGACCAATGTCGACAGCAAGACCCGTCGTCTTGGCCTATCGATCAAGGCACGCGAGATCGCCGAAGAGAAAGAAGCCGTCGAACAGTACGGTTCCTCGGACTCGGGTGCATCGCTGGGCGATATCCTCGGCGCCGCTCTCAAGGGCGACGAGTGATCCATCGGATCAATTCAGACAAGATAATGGCCCGCCGGAATGTTTCCGGCGGGCTTTTTCGTGCGCAATCGACGAACAGGGGCCAAATCGTGCAGGGCGAATTGTGAACCTTTGACGTCAATCTGATAGCGAAAGTTGCTTCAAACGATGTCATTCGAAATCCGAATCGCGTCGCTCTCGGATTGGTGGCAAAGCGCGCGCAAAACTAAACCAGTGCGCCATCTAAGAGTAAGCTTTGTGCTGAATCGCAGGCGTTGCGGCCGAACGGGGCAAATTTTTCCGTTCATATTCCAATAGTTCTGGTTCCCGCGAAAGGTTTTTGCTCCTATACTCAATGAACCAGTCTTGTTAGCTCGATGCTGCCTTGGGAGGGACACGCTGAATGATCCGGTCTGAACTGATACAGAAAATCGCTGATGAAAACCCTCACCTCTATCAACGCGATGTCGAGCGCATTGTGAATACGGTGTTCGAAGAAGTCACAGGTGCCATGGCACGTGGTGATCGTGTTGAATTGCGTGGCTTTGGCGCGTTCTCGGTCAAACAGCGCGATGCGCGGATCGGACGCAATCCAAGAACCGGCGAAACAGTGCATGTTGAGGAAAAGCATGTCCCGTTTTTCAAGACCGGAAAACTGCTGCGGGACCGTCTGAACGGAAAGTAATCTGATGCGGTACATTCGCTATGCCTTCCTGGCCACGCTGGGAGTTTTGTTGATCTCGGTTTCCTTGGCGAACCGTGGATTTGTCACGCTGAAACTGATGCCCAATGCCGTCGCAGAACTGGTTGGGTTCAATATGTCCGTTTCGCTGCCGCTGTTCGTGGTGGTGTTGGGGGGCATCGTTGCCGGATTGGTTATCGGGTTCTTTTGGGAATGGATGCGTGAGTACAAGCATCGCCGCGAGGCAGAGATCAAAGCCCGCGAAGTGCGCAAGCTTGAGCGTCAGGTCGGCAAGCTGAAAACCGAAAAGCACAAGGGCAAGGACGAGGTTCTTGCCATTTTGGACGAAACCGGCTGATCCTGCCATGTCACGCGACATTCACGTCAAGATCTGCGGGCTGAGCACCGCAGAGACCCTTGCGGCTGCGGTCGCCGTTGGTGCGCGTTATGTAGGCTTTGTTTTCTTCGCCAAATCGCCACGCAACGTGGGTTTGCCACTCGCCGTAACGCTGGCGGCATCGGTGCCCGAGGGGGTCTGCAAGGTTGCGCTGACGGTCAACGCCGATGATGCGACGCTGGATCGGTTGATCGACAAGGTGCCTCTGGACATGTTGCAATTGCATGGTTCCGAAACCCCTGACCGGGTGGCCGCGATCCGCACACGCTATGGCCTTCCGGTGATGAAAGCCGTTGGCATTGCGGATGAAAGCGACTTGCCTGCGTTGCTCGACTACCAACAAGTTGCGGATCAGATTCTGGTTGATGCCAAACCGCCAAAGCATGCGGACTTGCCCGGTGGCAATGGCCTGGCCTTTGACTGGCGTCTGATCGCCGGCCGGCGTTGGCCGGTGCCTTGGATGCTGGCGGGAGGATTGACACCTGACAGCGTGGCCGAAGCAATCGAGCTGACCGGCGCCCGACAGGTTGATGTGTCGTCCGGCGTTGAAAGCGCACCCGGCGTCAAGGACCCGGCTCTGATCCGCTCGTTTCTGGCCGCCACATCAGCGCGGGCACTCTGACAACCGAACACGGACCTGTGAAAGAAATGAAATACGGATCGCGTGTTTGATCCATGCCGCATCGTGCTGCGTAACCTCGGTGTCTGAAACAGAGGAGAACAGCAAATGCTTCGTCGCAACTTTCTAACCGTCATCGGTGCCGCAATGATCGCAGGGACAGCACTGTCCCCAGCCAAGGCTGCTGACATGGACATCGTTGATACCGCCGTATCAAACGGGTCCTTCACCACGCTCGTTGCTGCGGTTCAGGCTGCGGGACTTGTTGACACGCTCAAAGGCAAAGGACCTTTCACCGTGTTTGCCCCCACCGACGAGGCCTTTGCGGCGCTTCCGGAAGGAACTGTTGAAACGTTGCTGAAGCCCGAGAACAAGGACCAGCTTGTTCAGATTCTGACCTATCACGTCGTCCCGGCCAAGGTGATGTCCAGTGAACTCGCTGGCAAGCGGGCCAAGGTGCTCACCGTCGAAGGCGAACGCCTTAGCGTCAATGGCATGGGCAACGGCGTCAAGGTCGGATCAAGCAAGGTTGTGGCCGCAGATGTTGGCGCATCGAACGGCGTGATCCATGTCATCGACAAGGTTCTGATCCCCGAAGGTTAAGGCACGACCCTCACCTTAACCCCAACTCTAAAACGCCACGCCCTGTGCGTGGCGTTTCCTTGTCTGAGACCGCAACCGCGCAAGAACACTTTTGGCATGGCATTTCCCGGAACTGCCCCATATGAACAAGGCGTGCGACGCAAAGGGGACCATCATGGCCAACGATCTTTTCAATTCCTTCATGACCGGACCTGACGAAAACGGGCGCTTCGGCGATTTCGGTGGGCGCTTTGTCAGCGAAACGCTGATGCCGCTGATCCTGAGCCTCGAAGAGGAATATGAACGGGCCAAGACCGACGATAGTTTCTGGGCAGAAATGAACGATCTCTGGACACACTATGTCGGCCGTCCCAGCCCTCTCTATTTCGCCGAACGCCTGACCGAGCATCTGGGCGGCGCCAAGATCTATCTCAAGCGTGACGAGCTGAACCATACCGGGGCGCACAAGATCAACAACGTGCTGGGCCAGATCATCCTTGCCCGCCGCATGGGCAAGACCCGGATCATCGCAGAAACCGGCGCAGGGCAGCATGGGGTGGCAACGGCCACGGTCTGTGCCAAGTTCGGCCTGAAATGCGTGGTTTACATGGGCAAGCACGATGTCGAGCGTCAGGCCCCCAACGTTTTTCGCATGCGTCTTTTGGGGGCCGAGGTCATCCCGGTCACATCCGGGCGTGGTACGCTCAAGGATGCGATGAACGACGCGCTGCGCGACTGGGTGACCAACGTCCGCGATACGTTTTATTGCATCGGCACCGTCGCAGGACCGCACCCGTACCCGGCGATGGTCCGCGATTTCCAGAGCATTATCGGCAAGGAAGCCAAGGAACAGATGCAGGCGGCCGAGGGGCGTTTACCCGACACGCTGGTCGCTGCCATTGGTGGTGGATCGAACGCGATGGGACTGTTTTTTCCGTTCCTCGATGACAAAAGCGTCAACATCATTGGAGTCGAGGCCGGCGGCAAAGGCGTCAATGCCAAGATGGAACACTGTGCGTCACTGACTGGCGGTCGCCCTGGCGTGCTGCATGGCAACCGCACCTATCTGTTGCAAGACGATGACGGGCAAATTCTCGAAGGTTTCTCGATTTCTGCCGGGCTGGATTATCCGGGGATCGGACCCGAGCATTCCTGGCTGCATGATACCGGCCGGGCGCAATACGTGTCGATCACCGATGTCGAGGCGCTTGAGGCGTTTCAACTCTCCTGCGCGATGGAGGGCATCATCCCGGCGCTCGAACCCAGCCACGCATTAGCACATGTGATGAAGATTGCGCCAGTGCTGCCCAAGGATCACCTGATCTGCATGAACATGTGTGGGCGTGGTGACAAGGACATCTTTACGGTCGCAAAACACCTCGGTTTTGATATGTCCGATACCGAAGGTCGCGACGCGGAGTAGCCGGACACTCCTAAAGCAGCGGTGACGTCTAGAGCGCCTGTTCCTCAAGGGCACGCAACGGGACAATGTCCAATGCTCGCTTGTGCGTGGCGCTCAGATTGACCTTTGGCGCACAGCCTTCGTCATGGGCCTGCAGGAACCGTCCGGCACAAAGACACCATTGATCGCCGGCCTTCAGCCCGGCAAAACCAAACTCTGGTCGGGGCGTGGACAGGTCGTTGCCGACGTATTTGGAAAAGGCGAGGAATTCGTCCGTCATCACAGCACAGACTGTGTGGCTGCCTTGATCGGCAGTGCAGGTGTTGCAATGTCCGTCCCGGAAAAAACCGGTCAGCGGGTCGGTCGAGCAAGGGGTCAGCGTACTGCCCAGAACGTTGATGCTGTCATCCGGTTCCATTGCTCTCTCCCTATAGGTTGTCTGCGATCTGTCGGAACATTTCGATGTTACTGGCGCTGACACCTGCTTGTCTGAACGCGCGATCGGCAGCGGTGGTCACGATCACCACATTTTTTGCCTGATCAATATAGAGATACTGCCCGTAAACGCCACGGCCCATGAATTCGCCTGCGTGGGCACCGACAGGGATCCACCATTGATAGCCGTATCCGATCTTGCCGGGTTCTGTTGGCGCGCTCGCAGCAGTCGATGCCGCAACCCAGTCGGCAGGAACCACCTGTTGACCATTGTATTCACCGTTTTGCAGAATCATCTGGGCGAAACGGGCATAGTCCCGCGTGGTAAAGTTCAATCCGCCAAGAACAAAGGCGACCCCCGCGCCATCCGTCAGATAGTATCCATCCTGCTCTTGCCTCAAGGGTTGCAGAATCTTTTCCGCAAGCAGGTCGCTGATGCTGCGCCCGGTCGCGCCACGGATCACCATGCCAATAACATGGGTGTCGATCGAAACGTATTTCCAGGCGAGTCCCGGATCGCTGAACCGGTCGTAAAAGCTTGCGGTGAAATCGTCCAGCGTACCACCCAGGGCGACGATCCGGCCCATGCGATTGATGTCGGAATCGGGGTCGTGATAATCCTCGTCAAAGATGACACCACTGGCCATGTTCAGCACATTGCGGATGCTGGCCCCGTCATAGGCGGTGCCGACCAGTTGTGGGGCATATTGCGTCACAGGGTCGTCCAGCGACTCTATCGCGCCTTCGTCCAGCAGAACACCGAACAGGGCGGACAGATAGCTCTTGGCGATCGACCAAGAAATCCGACGGTCGTTCGGGGTGGTGCCGAGGAAATAATCTTCGTAGCGGATCGTTCCGTCTTTCATCACCAGCAACGACGTGATCGCGCGCTCCTTGATCCAATCCGTTGCACCTTCGGGCAACTGAGTCGGGTCGCCATCTGGCAGCGGGCTGACCGGCCCGTCGCCGCGCGGCAAAGGCATGGTTAGAAAAGCATCATCCATATGCGAAAAGTTTCTGACGATCTTTTCCTCGGCGAACAGGGATTTCACCGCCCAAAGCCGCATGATCTCTTCGCGTTTCCATATTCCGATCACCACCGCAGCCAGCACCAGCGACAGCAGTATGCGGCCCAGCCATTTTCCGAGTGTTCGCATCCGTTTTCCTTACTTCGTCCGTCCTGTCACGCGTCCCACCGAATCCAGCGCCCGTGAAAGTCTGCACGGCCCAGCGAAATGCGTCGATCGCCGGGCCATAGTCGCAGGGTAAGCGCGGCCCCGTCGTTTTCTCCGTCATTCTCCATCGCCAGCCAGGCCAGCGGACGAGACTGGGTTGCCCGCGCGCCCGTCGACTCGATCAGTTGTGTTCCGTGCGCCTGCGCGTCTACTGGGAAATACTGCCAAGCAACCGTGTGATAAATCAGATGAATATGACCGTCGGGCGCGGAACTCAGACGTGGTTCTAACCAGTCGATCGCATCAGCCTTGTCGACCACGGCGTTGAATGCGCCGATTGCGGCGCGGGTGAGGTCCATCCGGTGCGCTTGATCTGGCCAGAGATAGGCAAAGAGGCGCAGCGCCTCTTTCGGGTCGCGCGCATCCAGCGGGTTCAGATCGACGCCGCGCCGCTCTGCGACAGTTAAGGGCATCGCTTCTGGCATTTGCCCGGACCATTCTGGTGACAGGGTAAGCGCAGCGTCATCAGGTCCAAGTCGCTGTCCGGCATGGTCAAGGGCAAACTGATCCCACATCATATTGAGACCGGCACTCGCGCCCAATTCAGAGGTGACAAAGGGCAGGGGATGGCGCGCAGCGATCCAATGGGCCGCCGCGATCAACACGGCGGAACGCCGGACCTCGTTGGTTTGCGGCGCGTTTTCGATCCAATTCAGCATGAAGTCTTCATGCCGTGCGAGCGCGTCCAGGACAGCCGTGCACAATCGCGCATCTGATACCGCCTCAGGTGGGTAAACGGACTGCAATCCGGCGTCGCGTCCGCTCAGCACTAGGGCATGCAGACCACCTGCAATCCGCAGGGGGAGCGATGCGCCGCGAGGGCCGATATCGCCTTTTGACTCGGCACAGCGGCGCGCCAGCGCGCTATCCGCAGGCCAGTTGTTGGCCAGCATCATCAAGAGCCGCCCCATAAAGGGCGATCCGAGGCTCGTACACGCCTGCGCCTGAAACCGGAAAGCTTCGATCAGTGTCATTTGAACCGATCAACAAGCTTTTGCAGCGTGCTTCTGTCATCCGGCGCAGAGGTGGCGGGGGCTGGCTGTGGTGCGGGTGATGGCGATTTCTTCGGCGTGCTTGTCGAGGACCGGGGCGGGGCAGTGCGCAGGGACACGGCGTTCATGAACCGTCCCCCATCGCCTTCGGCCAGATGGGCCGCCCCGTCTGAAATGCCCCGCAACAGGTCGTCGAGCCATTCGTCATCGGCCTTGGGAAAGTCGCGCAACACGTATCCCGGCACCAGTTCCTTGCGGCCCGGATGACCAACCCCAAGCCGCACCCGGTGGTATGTATCCCCAATATGCGCATGGATCGAGCGCAGCCCGTTGTGTCCGGCGTGGCCGCCGCCGGTCTTGGTCCGCGCCTTGCTGGGTGCGAGATCGATTTCGTCATGGATGACGATCACGTCCTGCGTGTCCAATTTGAAGAACCGCATGGCCTCGCCCACCGATTGCCCGGAGTTGTTCATGAACGTTTCGGGTTTAAGGAGCACGACCTTTTCCCGACCCAGACGGCCCTCGGACAGTTGTCCCTGAAACTTGGACCGCCAGGGCGCGAAACCGTGATCGGATGCGATGCGGTCCAGCGCCATGAACCCTATATTATGCCGGTTCCGCGCGTATTTCGCGCCCGGATTGCCCAATCCGACAATCAGCTTCATTGCAGGCCTCACCGTTCAATGCATTGTTAGTGATGTGATGCCCGATGATGCAGGCAATTGCCAGCCCTACGGTTCTTGCGGCTGATCGCTGCAGTGCTCAAATGGGAGCAACCCAGAGATTGAAATGGCGAACTGCCATATCTGATGCTGATCGCCACAGGATCAATACTGATAAAGCCAACGAACCACGCAATGCGCGTCTGCACGAACAAAAACGGGGCCCCGAAGGACCCCGTTTCCATATTCTCGAGCGTCAGAAGGGATCAGTCTTCGACGTTGATCGCTTCGACATCATCTGCTGCGACTTCTGCTTCGCCGTCTTCGTCATCTTCGTCCTCTGCAGAACGCAGACCGGACGGTGCCGAAACATTAGCAATTACGAAATCACGGTCGATTGTCGCTTTGGTGCCGGTGGGCAGCGTGACAGCCGAGATGCTCACGTTGTCGCCGATTTCCAGTTCGGACACATCGATGGTGATGTGATCGGGAATTTCGCCAGCGGTGACCAGCAGCTCGACTTCGGGGCGGATCAGGGTCAGAACACCACCCTTTTTCAGGCCCGGCGACACTTCTTCGCCCACCACTTCAACCGGAATGAACAGGTTGATCTTGGTGTTGCGGCGCAGGCGCATCAGGTCGAGGTGCGTCGGCAGGTCTCTGACCACATCGCGCTGTACATCGCGGCAGATCACCCGAACGTCGTCGTGGCCTTCAACCTTGAGGTTGAACAGGGTTGCCTTAAAGCGACCCTGACGCAGACGTGTCAGAAGGGTGTTGAACGGGATGTTAATCGGAAGCGGATCAGCGTCGCCACCAAAAACGATTCCGGGAACCTTGCCATCGCGGCGTGCCTGACGAGCGGCGCCCTTGCCTGTCCCCGTCCGTTCCTCGGCGTGAAGATCTGGGATCTCTCCGGCCATTGTATGTCTCCAAGTGTTAGGGCAGGGATCCTCCAAGGCTGTATCCCCGCGTGAAGTCGCGCGTATAGACTGGATAAACGCCCTTGGAAAGAGTTAATCCAGCGTATTTCCGTAGCACTTCTTAGGTTCCTGCAGGTGTTCCAGGCGTCGTCCCTCGGTACACCCATTGCATTGGGGAAAAAGCGCCAGACGCCGCTGGTTTTGCTGTCTATGGCAGTATCACGAAGCAGATCATGGGAACGAAGCTGAAACTGATGGAGGCGAGTAGGAGAATCGAACTCCTGTACACGGATTTGCAATCCGCCAATTTTATCAAATAATTCTAAAGGCTTATGTTTCAAAATACCCCCTGACAAACCGTGAACTTAACGGGAATGTTTCAAACATCGTAAACAGAAAGCAAGCCGTTTTGGGAGCAAGGTCATGAGCGGCATGGCATTGATCTGGGCTGCAAACGTTAAAGGACTCAAGCCCGCCGCCAAGATCGTGCTGATCCAACTAGCGGACTTCCACAACAAGGAAACCGGCCAGTGCAACCCAAGCGCACAGCGGTTGGCGGACGAATGCGAGATGGGGCGGGCCACGTTGTTCCGACAAATGACGACGTTGGTAGAAGACGGCCTTGTCACACGCCATGCCCGTGGGGACGGCGATGGCGGGCGCGGGTCTAACCAATATGAGCTGCACCTTGATATCACCCTTGGCCCCAGCTCGCGTCCAAAGCGTGGGGACGGCGGTCCCAATGGGGTTGAGTCTCAAAATGGGACGGGGGGAAACGTCTCAAAAAAGCGGGGGAAAAGTCTCAAGGGTGAGACGGGGGTAGTCTCAAATCGGGACAGGAACCTTACCATTGAACCTAAGAAGGAACCTCCTTCGCACGGGCGCGAGGCGGTGGAGGCTGAGAAGATATTAGCAGCTTATCCGCCCGACCGATTGCGGGGCGACGCAGCCTGTCTCGCCCAGATCGAAGGGGCCATGAAGGAAGGGTTCAGGCCTGAGGACTTGCTTGAGGCCGTCAAAGCCTATGCCACCGACAGCGCAGGCTTCACCCGCTCCAAGGTCTGCTTTTCCGATAACTGGTTTCAGTCGCGGCGCTGGCAGACCTATGTCGAGAAGCAGGCGGAAGACCGAGAAAAGACGGCAGCGTTGCAGGCCGATCACCACGCACGGCTGGCCTGCTGGATCAGTGATCGCAGCCCGATGTGTAAGCACATCACAGCCGGACAGGTGAAGGCATTGCTCGCCTCAAAGCTGGTCACAACAGCCCAAATCCAAGCGGTTGGCCTCAGAACATGACCACAACCGACCCGACGACAGAGCAAACAGCAAGGTTACCCACCGATTACATCGGCGGGACTTGTGAGGGGCGGCATGCCTCCCCTTCAAACCCCAACCAGACGCGCGAGGAGCGCGTCAAAGAAGGCCTTTCCGAGACTGTGATCTTTCGATGCACCGTTGCGGAGAAGGCCGCGCTTGTAGCCAAGGCGGACGCCGCTGGACTGCCCAATGCCACGCTGATGCGTGAGGCTTTGGGGCTGGTCCAAGCGCGGCGGCGCAAGCCTGTGCCGCGCGTTGATCCGTTGCTGACAGTTGCCGTTGCCCGCGTCGGTGGCAACCTCAACCAACTGTCTCGCTGGATCAACGGGGCCGTCAAATCTGGCCGCGCAAGCAACGTCGACGCCCTCAAGGTCAGCGTGCGGCTGGTCACAATTGAGCGGCAGCTTGCGCAGATCATCGGCCAGCACAGCGAGGACCAGCAATGATCATCTCGTTCTTTTCATCTGGGACGGGCGGCGGTGCGGCCCCCGTTGACTACCTGACTGCACGCGAGGTTTTGGCCTACGACGAAAACCGCAATTTGATCCGCGACGACAACGGCCAGCCGCTGACCAAAACCCGCGACCCGCTGCCCGAAGTGCTGCACGGCAATCCCGACCAGACGCGGGATTTGATCGATGCCAGCGCAAACAAGTGGAGCTACACCGCTGGCGTGGTCAGCTTTGCGGATAACGATCAGCCCAGCGAGGACGCCCAGCAAGAGGCCATTGAGCTATTTGAGGCTTTGGCCTTTGCGGGGCTTGAGGCGGATCAATATGACTGCCTTTGGGTGCGCCATGTGCATGAAGGTAATGTGGAGCTGCATTTCTGCACGCCACGCCTAGAACTGGCCACGGGGAAGGCGTTGAACATCGCACCGCCCGGTCACGAGGCCGCGTTCAGCACATTGCGCGACGTGTTGAACAAAACGCACGGTTGGGCCGACCCGATGGAGCCTGACCTTGCCCGTGACTTCAAGCTGGTGCGCGAGAGCGCAGAACGCGCCGAGGCCAGACAGGTCATCGTTTTCGCGCTCTATGACCAGATCGACGCGGGCCTGATCACCGACCGCGCGTCGATGATCGCGTTCTTTGAGGACACCGGATTCGAGGTCACGCGCCAAGCGACAAAATCAATCAGTGTCCGCGATCCTGAATTTTCCAAACCGTTCAAACTTGAAGGCGTTCTCACCCATGAAAACTGGTCCCCAACCCGACACCCAGAAATCGCGGCTGAGTATGAAACTGACGCAGATGCAAACCGAGCAAGAAGACTTGATGGCCTCTCACATGAGCGCCTTCTTGCAGACCTCGCAGACCATGTTGAACGACGCGCAGAATACAATGAAGAACGATACGGCGCACTTTCTGTTTCACAACAGGAACTTGTTCGAGGAACGGATCGAACTGATCAAGAATTGGATGACATTCTCGCCTTGGATCATCACGGGGATCATCGTGACGGGGATCGCCTTGATGATGGTCGCGAGCTGGCTTTGGACGGTCCAACTGACGCGCTCGGAACTGACGGAACTGGGCCTGACGCGGATCGACAGGGCGAACGGGACGTGGCTGGTGCTGGACTCGACCAAGACACGCCTGAGAACCTGCACGATGGGCGGCAGATCAGTGAACTGCATCAAGATCGAGGAGGATTAGATGACGGCACCCCTGACAGCCTTGGAACGCGACTTGCTCGCCTGCGTCGAGCGGTTGGTGACGGCCTGCGAGGTCTCAGCAAAGGAATTGAGCGGGTTAGAGGAACGCTCGACGAACAGGATGCAGAGCCAGATGGATGGATTGGCCGCCTGCGTGTCGGTGCTCATTCAATCGCAAACGGCGTCTGTGGATGCGTTGCACGGCTTGTTGAACGAGGGCTCGAACTACGGGAGGCTGCGCACGCAACTAGAGACGAGCTTGAAATTAGTGAAAGCCGCCGAGAGGCAGTTGAGCGAGACCTAGATGCCGCCCGCGAACGGGAAGCGGATCTTAGGGTCTGGACCCATTGATTTCAGGCGAGCATCATGATTCACCGCCGGAAAACTGAGCGGTGATATGTCTGATCTTTTCTGGTTGAGCGACGCGCAGATGGCGCGTTTGAAGCCCTATTTTCCGAAGTCGCACGGCAAG
>NZ_JBDWLR010000052.1:0-20105 GCF_039973035.1 Sedimentitalea sp. | reverse complement strand
CTTGCCGTGCGACTTCGGAAAATAGGGCTTCAAACGCGCCATCTGCGCGTCGCTCAACCAGAAAAGATCAGACATATCACCGCTCAGTTTTCCGGCGGTGAATCATGATGCTCGCCTGAAATCAATGGGTCCAGACCCTAGTGATTCGTCCACGCTTATGCCCCATTGGCATTTGTTGTTGTTTGCGGCACGCGTTGGCTTGCGCGATGGTATGACGGTGCGGTTACGTGCACCTCCGATTTTGCTTAACCGGTCTATGCTGCGCGTACTGGCCTGAAAAAATCTCTCGGATTCGGGGCTGTTTCTTACCTCTCGAGGCATGTCGTGCTCTTCTGCGGCTTGAAACCACGGACGCAGAGGGTTATGTCGCCGCTAATCGCTATCAGAAAAGGGCCCACACATGGCCACCATCAACCCGATTCAGTTCATCCAGCAGGTGCGCGCCGAAGTTGCCAAGGTCGTTTGGCCGACGCGCCGTGAGGTGCTTCTGACCACGGTGATGGTTTTGATCATGGCGGCGCTGACGGCGGCATTCTTTGCAATGGTTGATTTGCTGATCCGTGGTGGATTGACCGCGCTGCTCAGCATGTTTGGCTGATCGACTGAACGCAGTTCCGAACTTTGAGATTCTGCGAAGCTCGTCCGCAAAGTGAACTCAGCACTTACAGCATGATGCAGGCAAGGCGATCTCGTGCGGCGCATGAGACTGGGGTAAAACCTGCGATTGGCACATTCACGCGGATGTGATACAGTCGAATTCGACTATGGCACTGCTGCGCCCCGAAGATTGGGGCGCGCTGCGACTTCGTGCAAGAATAGCTCGTGAACCCCTTGAACAATTGACCAAGGAGCGTTAGGTCACGCCCATCCCTGAACAATGGCGTGCGGCGATTCGTGCTGCGCGCCGCTTTTTGTTCGGCGGGTGGCGGGCCAACCGTCTGAAAGAATTATGGAATCCGAGACACCTCTGGCGGGGTCTCGACAAGACAAGGGCAACGAGCTTCATGGCGAAACGGTGGTATTCGGTCAGTGTTCTTTCGAATTTCGAAAAGAAGATCGCAGAGCAGATCCGCACATCGGTTGCCGAGCAGGGGCTTGAGGACGATATCGACGAAGTTCTCGTTCCGACCGAAGAAGTAATCGAAGTCCGTCGCGGCAAGAAGGTTACAACCGAGCGCCGCTTTATGCCGGGATATGTTCTCGTGCATATGGAAATGTCGGATCAGGGCTATCACCTGATCAACTCGATCAACCGGGTTACCGGGTTCCTCGGGCCGCAGGGGCGGCCAATGCCGATGCGCGACGCCGAGCTGAACGCGATCATGAACCGGGTACAGGAAGGCGAAGAAGCGCCGCGTACCCTGATCCATTTCGAGATCGGCGAGAAGGTCAAGGTCAACGATGGTCCGTTCGAGGATTTCGACGGCATGATCGAGGAAGTGGACGACGACAACCAGCGCCTGAAGGTGTCGGTGTCGATCTTTGGTCGGGAAACCCCGGTCGAACTGGAATTCACGCAGGTCAGCAAGCAGGCCTGAGTGTTCGGCGGGGTGCGCCCCGCCAGCGGCCAGAAAGGTCGTTCGTTTGTGGGAGGCAGAGGCACGCGTGTCCGAGCCGCACCACGCTAGCAAACTGGGGTATGACGCGTCATGCCTCGTAGGGCGGGAATTCCCGCCGATGGAAAAGGAGATGGCCAATGGCCAAGAAACTCGTCGGCTCCATGAAGCTGCAAGTGCCCGCCGGGCAGGCAAACCCGTCGCCGCCAGTTGGCCCCGCACTGGGTCAGCGCGGCATCAACATCATGGAGTTCTGCAAGGCTTTCAACGCCAAGACCGCAGATCTGGAGCCCGGTGCGCCGTGCCCGACCGTGATCACCTACTATCAGGACAAGTCCTTTACGATGGACATCAAGACGCCCCCGGCGTCCTACTTCCTGAAGAAAGCTGCCAAGCTGAAGTCCGGCGCCAAGACTCCTTCGCGTGAAGTTGTCGGCTCGGTGACTGTCAAGCAGGTGCGCGAGATTGCGGAAGCGAAGATGAAAGATCTGAACGCCAACGATATCGAAGCGGCGATGAAGATCATTGTTGGCTCTGCCAGCTCCATGGGCATTGAGGTTAAGTAAGATGGCAAAGCTTGGAAAACGTACCCGCGCCGCTCGCGAAGCTCTTGCTGGCAAGTCCAACCTTTCGGTTGAAGACGCCGTTGCTCTGGTCAAGGGCAATGCCACTGCGAAATTCGACGAGACTGTTGAACTGGCCGTGAACCTGGGTGTTGACCCGCGTCACGCTGACCAGATGGTCCGTGGTGTGATAGGTCTGCCCAACGGCACCGGCAAGACCGTTCGTGTCGCTGTCTTTGCCCGTGGTGCGAAAGCGGACGAAGCCACCGCAGCTGGTGCAGACATCGTTGGCGCCGAGGACCTGATGGAAACCGTGCAGGGCGGCAAGATCGAATTTGACCGCTGCATTGCCACTCCGGACATGATGCCTGTCGTCGGTCGTCTGGGTAAGGTGCTGGGCCCGCGTAACTTGATGCCGAACCCCAAAGTCGGGACCGTCACCATGGACGTGGCCGATGCGGTCAAGGCAGCCAAGGGTGGCGAAGTGCAGTTCAAGGTCGAAAAAGCCGGTGTTGTACACGCTGGTGTTGGCAAGGCGTCGTTTGACGAAGCCAAGTTGGTCGAGAACGTCCGCGCCTTTGTTGGGGCCGTCGCCAAGGCCAAGCCGGCAGGTGCCAAGGGCACATACATGAAGAAGATCGCGCTGAGCTCGACCATGGGCCCGGGCGTGACCATCGACGTGAGCAATGCGACCGGCGAATAAGTTCGCCGCACAAAAATTTGGGGCTTCGGCCTCAGATGGCGGGGCCAGAATATCGGCCCTGTCCTGTCCGAGACGGAGGGTTCAGGCATTTGCCTGAATAATTCCTTCCTGAGATGGGAAACGAGACATTCTGCACCTTCGGGTGATGTTGGCTCGGGACCCTGAAATTGGACCCGAATGCCTCGCGGCCAATATGCGGGGTGAAAATGAGCCGGGGGGTAACCCCCATACTTGGAGTGAAACTGTGGATAGAGCCCAGAAAGAGAAAGTGGTCGAGGAACTCGGCCAGATCTTTGAAAGCTCTGGCGTCGTTGTGGTTAGCCACTACGTCGGACTGACAGTTGCTGAGATGCAGGACCTTCGCGCGCGTGCACGCGATGCGGGTGGGTCTGTGCGTGTTGCCAAGAACAGGCTCGCCAAGATCGCCCTTGAGGGTAAGCCGTGTGAGTCCATCACATCGCTCCTGACGGGCATGACCGTTCTGACCTATTCCGAGGACCCCGTGGCAGCAGCCAAGGTGGCCGAGGACTTCGCCAAGGAAAACAAGAAGTTTGAGATTCTTGGCGGCGCAATGGGTGAGAACGCGTTGGACCGGGCTGGTGTTCAGGCCGTATCGAAAATGCCGTCGCGCGAAGAACTTATCGCGACTATCGCTGGCATGCTCGGTGCACCTGCAAGCAACATCGCCGGGGCCATTGGCGCACCTGCAAGCAACATCGCGTCCATCTTGTCCACCATCGAGGACAAGGCGGCCGCCTGAGCAACGTAAGTCCGGCACGTGGATAAACACGCGTCGTTGGAACACACGAACTGTAAACGGAAAGAGCTGATAAAATGGCTGATCTGAAGAAACTGGCAGAAGAGATCGTTGGTCTGACCCTGCTGGAAGCACAAGAACTGAAAACCATCCTCAAGGATGAATACGGCATCGAGCCCGCTGCTGGCGGCGCTGTCATGATGGCTGGTCCTGCTGACGCCGGTGGCGCAGCCGAGGAAGAAAAAACCGAATTCGACGTCGTTCTGAAGAACGCCGGCGCTTCGAAAATTGGCGTGATCAAAGAAGTTCGCGGCATCACCGGTCTTGGCCTGAAAGAAGCCAAGGACCTGGTCGAAGCCGGCGGCAAGATCAAAGAAGGCGTCTCGAAAGAGGAAGCCGAAGAAGTCAAAGGCAAGCTGGAAGCAGCTGGCGCCGAAGTCGAGCTGGCATAAGCCAGTTGGTGGGGCAACCCGCCGCATGAATTTGGCTGGATCCGGAGAAATCCGGGTCCAGCCGAACCTGTCTTGGAAAGGGCTTTGCAACAAGCCCTTTCCAAGGCGCGGTTCACAGGATCGGGAGGCTGCCATTCGGGACGGTGGCCATGAATTGATCCGAGCGTGCTGTCTCGTATGGGTAAGGTGCCAGGGCCCGGCGGCATCCTTCCCCAGTGAGAAAATTGAAAGGTGACACCTGATATGGCTCAGTCCTTCCTTGGCCAGAAGCGTCTTCGTAAATACTACGGCAAAATCCGTGAAGTTCTGGAAATGCCGAACCTCATTGAGGTCCAGAAATCCAGCTATGACCTGTTCCTGAACTCCGGCGATGCCCCTCAGCCGACTGACGGCGAAGGCATCATGGGTGTGTTCCAGTCGGTCTTTCCGATCAAAGACTTCAACGAAACCAGTGTTTTGGAGTTCGTGAAATACGAACTGGAAAAGCCAAAATACGATGTTGAGGAATGTCAGCAGCGCGACATGACCTACAGCGCACCTCTCAAGGTGACGCTGCGTTTGATCGTGTTTGATGTGGACGAGGATACCGGGGCCAAATCCGTCAAGGACATCAAGGAACAAGACGTGTTCATGGGCGACATGCCCCTGATGACGCCGAACGGCACATTCGTCGTCAACGGCACAGAGCGCGTGATCGTCAGCCAGATGCACCGTAGCCCCGGTGTGTTCTTTGACCACGACAAGGGCAAGACGCATTCCTCGGGCAAATTGCTTTTTGCCTGCCGCATTATCCCGTATCGTGGCAGCTGGCTCGATTTTGAATTCGACGCCAAGGACATCGTGTTCGCCCGTATCGACCGTCGCCGCAAACTGCCGGTGACGACGCTGCTCTATGCCCTGGGGCTGGATCAGGAAAGCATAATGGATGCCTACTATAACACGGTCCCCTACACGCTGAGCAAGAACAAGGGCTGGGTCACGCCTTTCTTCCCCGAGCGTGTGCGCGGCACCCGTCCGACCTATGATCTCGTCGACGCGAAGACCGGTGAAGTGATTGCCGAAGCTGGCAAGAAAGTCACCCCGCGCGCAGTCAAGAAATTGATTGACGAAGGTGCAGTCACCGAGTTGCTGGTGCCGTTCGAGCATATTGTCGGCAAGTTCATCGCCAAGGACATCATCAACGAAGAAACCGGCGCGATCTATGTCGAGGCCGGCGACGAGTTGACGCTGGAATATGACAAAGCCGGCGATTTGATCGGCGGTACGGCCAAGGAACTGATCGACGCCGGTATCACGGACCTCCCGGTTCTGGACATCGACAATATCAATGTCGGTCCCTACATGCGCAACACCATGGCGCAGGACAAGAACATGAACCGCGAAACCGCGCTCATGGATATCTACCGCGTCATGCGCCCGGGCGAGCCGCCCACGGTTGAAGCCGCAAGCGCGCTGTTTGACACGTTGTTCTTTGACAGCGAGCGGTATGACCTGTCTGCCGTTGGTCGCGTCAAGATGAACATGCGTCTTGCACTGGATGCCGAAGACACTCAGCGGACACTGCGCCGCGAAGACATTGTGGCCTGCATCAAGGCGCTTGTGGAACTGCGTGACGGCAAGGGCGATATCGACGATATCGACCACCTTGGTAACCGTCGTGTGCGTTCCGTCGGCGAGCTGATGGAGAACCAGTACCGCGTTGGTCTGCTGCGGATGGAGCGTGCGATCAAAGAGCGGATGTCGTCTGTCGAAATCGACACGGTGATGCCACAGGATCTGATCAACGCCAAACCGGCTGCTGCCGCTGTGCGCGAATTCTTTGGGTCGAGCCAGCTGTCGCAGTTCATGGACCAAACCAACCCGCTTTCGGAAGTGACGCACAAGCGCCGCCTCTCCGCGCTCGGGCCTGGCGGTCTGACCCGCGAACGGGCCGGTTTTGAGGTGCGAGACGTGCACCCGACCCACTATGGCCGGATGTGTCCGATTGAAACGCCGGAAGGGCCGAATATTGGTCTGATCAACTCGCTGGCAACCTTTGCCCGCGTGAACAAATACGGCTTTATCGAAACGCCGTATCGCGTGGTCAAGGATGCGCATGTCACGGACGAAGTGCACTATATGTCCGCGACCGAAGAAATGCGTCACACCGTGGCGCAGGCCAACGCGACATTGGACGAGAACGGCGATTTCATCAACGAACTGGTCAGCACGCGCCAATCCGGCGACTATACGCTGGCGCCACGTGAAAACGTGGACCTGATCGACGTCAGCCCGAAACAGCTGGTCTCGGTTGCGGCATCGCTGATTCCGTTTCTTGAAAATGACGACGCCAACCGCGCCCTGATGGGATCGAACATGCAGCGTCAGGCGGTTCCGCTTCTGCGGGCCGAGGCGCCGCTGGTCGGCACCGGCATTGAAGAGGTTGTGGCACGGGATTCCGGCGCTGCGATCATGGCGAAACGCGCAGGCATCATCGACCAGGTCGATGCCCAGCGGATCGTAATTCGGGCCACCGAAGATCTGGAACTGGGTGACGCGGGTGTAGACATCTACCGCATGCGCAAATTCCAACGGTCGAACCAAAACACCTGCATTAACCAGCGTCCGCTGATCAAGGTGGGTGACACGGTTAAGAAGGGTGAGGTCATTGCCGATGGTCCGTCCACCGATATCGGTGAACTGGCGCTTGGTAAGAACGTGGTCGTCGCGTTTATGCCGTGGAACGGCTATAACTACGAGGACTCGATCCTGATTTCCGAGCGGATCGCGCAGGATGACGTCTTTACCTCGATCCATATCGAGGAATTCGAAGTCGCCGCCCGTGATACAAAGCTGGGGCCAGAAGAGATCACTCGCGACATTCCGAACGTCGGTGAAGAAGCGCTGCGCAACCTCGACGAGGCGGGCATCGTTTACATCGGTGCGGATGTGGAGCCGGGCGATATTCTGGTGGGCAAGATCACCCCGAAAGGTGAATCGCCAATGACGCCGGAAGAGAAGCTTCTGCGCGCCATCTTTGGTGAAAAGGCCAGCGACGTGCGTGATACCTCGCTGCGCGTCAAGCCGGGTGATTTCGGTACAGTTGTTGAAGTGCGTGTCTTTAACCGCCACGGTGTGGAAAAAGACGAGCGTGCCCTGCAGATCGAGCGTGAAGAGGTCGAACGTCTGGCCCGTGACCGCGATGACGAGTTGGGCATTCTGGATCGCAACATCTATGCGCGCCTGAAATCCGTCATCATGGGCAAGACCGTTGCCAAAGGTCCCAAAGGCATCAAGACCGGTGCCGAAGTGACCGAAGACTTGCTGGCAACCATGAGCCGTGGTCAGTGGTGGCAACTTGCCCTGCACGAAGAGGATGACGCCAAGATCGTCGAAGCGCTGCACGAGCAATACGAGGCGCAGAAACGTGCCTTGGATGCGCGCTTTGAAGACAAGGTCGAAAAGGTGCGCCGTGGCGACGATCTGCCCCCGGGCGTGATGAAGATGGTCAAAGTGTTCGTCGCGGTAAAGCGCAAGCTGCAGCCGGGCGACAAGATGGCCGGACGTCACGGCAACAAGGGTGTGATTTCCAAGGTCGTTCCGATGGAGGACATGCCGTTCCTTCAGGATGGTACGCCGGTCGATTTCTGTCTCAACCCGCTGGGTGTTCCGTCGCGTATGAACGTTGGTCAGATTCTCGAAACCCACATGGGTTGGGCCGCGCGGGGTCTGGGCGTCAATATCGACGAGGCGTTGCAGGAATACCGTCGTTCGGGCGATCTGACTCCAGTGCGCGATGCGATGAAACTGGCCTATGGTGACAATGTCTATGACGAGGGCATTTCCGGCATGGACGAAGATCACCTGCTTGAAGCGGCCGGTAACGTCACGCGCGGTGTTCCCATTGCAACGCCGGTGTTTGACGGGGCCAAGGAAGCTGACGTGAACAACGCGTTGAAACGCGCAGGGTTCAGCGAATCCGGTCAGTCGGTTCTGTATGACGGTCGGACCGGCGAGCAATTCGCGCGCCCGGTCACGGTCGGCGTCAAATACCTGCTGAAACTGCACCACCTTGTGGACGACAAGATCCACGCGCGTTCGACCGGGCCTTACAGCCTCGTCACACAGCAACCGTTGGGTGGTAAGGCACAGTTCGGTGGTCAGCGCTTTGGGGAAATGGAAGTCTGGGCGCTCGAAGCCTATGGCGCAGCCTATACCCTGCAGGAAATGCTGACGGTGAAATCGGACGACGTCGCAGGCCGGACCAAGGTCTATGAGAGCATCGTCAAGGGTGAGGACAACTTTGAAGCGGGCGTTCCCGAGAGCTTTAATGTTCTCGTGAAAGAAGTCCGTGGCCTCGGCCTGAACATGGAACTCCTGGATGCGGAGGAAGAGTAGGGGCGGTCTCGCCCCACACTCATCCCATCCCAATTTGTAAGGACGCAAAATGAACCAGGAACTGACAAACAACCCGTTCAACCCGTTGACGCCGCCCAAGGTGTTTGACGAGATCAAGGTGTCGCTGGCCTCGCCGGAACGCATTCTGTCGTGGTCGTATGGCGAGATCAAGAAGCCGGAAACCATCAACTACCGGACGTTCAAACCCGAGCGTGACGGCCTTTTCTGCGCGCGTATTTTTGGGCCGATCAAAGACTACGAATGTCTCTGCGGCAAATACAAGCGGATGAAATATCGCGGCGTTGTCTGCGAGAAATGTGGTGTGGAAGTTACGCTGCAAAAGGTCCGCCGCGAGCGCATGGGCCATATCGAACTGGCCGCACCCGTTGCGCATATCTGGTTCCTGAAATCGCTGCCGTCCCGCATCGGCCTGATGCTGGACATGACGCTGCGGGATCTTGAGCGGGTCCTGTATTTCGAAAACTACGTTGTCATCGAGCCGGGTCTGACCGACCTGCAATACGGCCAGATGATGACCGAAGAAGAATACATGGACGCGCAGGATGCCTATGGCATGGACGCTTTCACCGCCAATATTGGTGCCGAAGCGATCCGCGAAATGCTGGCAGCGATCGATCTTGAGCAAGAGGCCGAAACCCTGCGCGCCGATCTGAAAGAGGCGACAGGTGAACTGAAGCCCAAGAAGATCATCAAGCGTCTGAAAGTGGTCGAGAGCTTCCTTGAATCCGGCAACCGCCCCGAGTGGATGGTTCTGACCGTGATCCCCGTGATCCCACCAGAACTGCGCCCGCTGGTGCCGCTGGATGGTGGCCGTTTCGCGACGTCCGACCTGAACGACCTCTATCGTCGTGTGATCAACCGGAACAACCGCCTGAAGCGTCTGATCGAACTGCGCGCACCTGACATCATCGTGCGTAACGAAAAGCGGATGCTGCAGGAATCGGTTGATGCGTTGTTTGACAACGGCCGCCGTGGCCGCGTGATCACCGGCGCCAACAAGCGCCCGCTGAAATCGCTGTCCGACATGTTGAAAGGCAAGCAGGGTCGTTTCCGTCAGAACCTTTTGGGTAAGCGTGTCGACTTCTCGGGCCGTTCGGTCATCGTGACCGGTCCGGAACTGAAACTGCACCAGTGTGGTTTGCCGAAAAAGATGGCGCTGGAGCTGTTCAAGCCGTTCATCTACTCGCGGCTTGAAGCCAAGGGTCTGTCTTCGACCGTGAAACAGGCGAAGAAACTGGTCGAGAAAGAACGCCCCGAAGTCTGGGATATTCTTGACGAGGTTATTCGCGAACACCCGGTCATGCTGAACCGTGCGCCGACGTTGCACCGTCTGGGCATTCAGGCGTTCGAACCGGTCCTGATCGAAGGCAAGGCGATCCAGCTTCACCCGCTGGTCTGTTCGGCATTCAACGCTGACTTTGATGGCGACCAGATGGCTGTCCACGTTCCGCTTTCGCTGGAAGCGCAGCTTGAAGCGCGCGTTCTGATGATGTCGACGAACAACGTTCTCTCGCCTGCAAACGGCGCACCGATTATTGTTCCGTCACAGGATATGATTCTGGGTCTCTATTATGTCACGCTGGAACGCGAAGGCATGAAGGGCGAGGGCAAGGTCTTTGGGTCCATCGAAGAGGTTCAGCATGCGCTGGACGCTGGCGAAGTGCATCTGCACACCAAGATCACCGCGCGGATCACCCAGATCGACGACGAAGGCAACGAGGTTCTCAAGCGTTTTGAAACCACGCCGGGCCGGGTTCGTCTGGGGGCCTTGTTGCCTTTGAACACCAAAGCGCCGTTCGAACTCGTCAACCGTCTGTTGCGCAAGAAGGAAGTGCAGCAGGTCATCGATACTGTCTACCGCTATTGCGGTCAGAAAGAGTCGGTCATCTTCTGTGACCAGATCATGACCATGGGCTTCCGTGAAGCGTTCAAGGCCGGGATTTCCTTTGGCAAGGACGACATGCTGATCCCGGACACCAAATGGCCGATCGTGGACGAAACCCGCGAGCAGGTTAAGGACTTTGAACAGCAGTACATGGACGGCCTGATTACTCAGGGCGAAAAGTACAACAAGGTCGTCGATGCATGGTCCAAGTGTAACGACCGTGTCACCGAAGCGATGATGGGCTCGATCTCGGCGAGCCGACGCGATGATAACGGTGCCGAAATGGAACCGAACAGCGTTTACATGATGGCGCACTCCGGTGCGCGTGGCTCGGTCACCCAGATGAAGCAGTTGGGCGGGATGCGCGGTCTGATGGCGAAGCCGAATGGCGACATCATCGAAACGCCGATCATCTCGAACTTTAAGGAAGGCCTGACCGTTCTTGAGTACTTCAACTCGACTCACGGTGCTCGTAAAGGTCTGTCCGATACCGCTCTGAAGACTGCGAACTCGGGTTATCTGACTCGTCGTCTGGTGGACGTGGCGCAGGATTGCATCGTTCGTATGCATGATTGCGGCACCGAGACTGCGATTACGGCCGAACCTGCGGTGAACGATGGTGAAGTCGTCGCGACCTTGGCCGAGCGTTTGCTGGGACGTGTTGCTGCCGATGACATCCTCAAGCCGGGTACCGAAGAGGTTCTGGTTGCACGGGGGCAGATCATCGACGAACGGCTTGCGGATTTGATCGACGAAGCGAGTGTGCTATCGGCACGTATTCGTAGTCCGCTGACCTGTGAGGCCGAAGAAGGCGTCTGCGCCATGTGCTATGGCCGTGACCTCGCACGCGGTACCTTGGTGAACCAAGGTGAAGCGGTTGGGATTATCGCGGCACAGTCGATCGGTGAACCCGGTACGCAGCTGACCATGCGGACCTTCCACATCGGTGGTGTTGCACAAGGTGGCCAGCAGTCGTTCCAGGAAACCAGCCAGGACGGTGTCGTCGAGTTCGAGAATCCACAGATCCTCGAGAACTCAACTGGCGAAATGCTGGTCATGGGCCGGAACATGAAGATCGTCATCAAGGACGAACATGGCGAAGAGCGGTCGAGCTTCAAGCTCAGCTATGGCTCCAAGCTGTTCGTCAAGGATGGCGACAAGGTCGACCGTGGCCAAAAGCTGTTCGAATGGGACCCCTATACCCTGCCGATCATCGCGGAAAAGGCTGGTACGGCAAAATTCGTCGATCTGGTCAGCGGTATCGCTGTCCGCGACGAAACCGACGATGCAACAGGCATGACACAGAAGATCGTGATCGACTGGCGTGCTGCACCAAAAGGTAACGAGCTCAAGCCCGAGATCATTCTGGTGGGTGAAGATGGCGAACCGGTCCGCAACGACGCGGGCAACCCGGTGACCTATCCTATGTCGGTGGATGCGGTTCTGTCGATCGAAGAAGGCTCCGAGGTTCAGGCTGGTGACGTCGTCGCGCGTATTCCGCGCGAAGGGTCCAAGACCAAGGACATCACCGGTGGTCTGCCACGTGTGGCGGAACTGTTCGAAGCACGTCGTCCGAAAGATCACGCGATCATCGCCGAAATCGATGGTTACGTGCGCTTTGGCCGCGACTACAAGAACAAGCGCCGCATCAGCATCGAGCCTGCGGATGAAACACTGGAAACGTCGGAATACATGGTGCCCAAGGGCAAGCACATTCCGGTGCAGGAAGGCGACTTTATCCAGAAGGGCGATTACCTCATGGACGGCAACCCGGCGCCGCATGACATCCTCTCCATTATGGGTGTCGAAGCGTTGGCTGACTACATGATTGACGAGGTGCAGGACGTGTATCGCCTGCAGGGTGTGAAGATTAACGACAAGCACATCGAAGTCATCGTCCGTCAGATGCTGCAAAAGTGGGAGATCCAGGATTCCGGCGACACCACACTGCTCAAGGGCGAGCATGTGGACAAGCAGGAATTCGATCAGGCCAACGAAAAGTCGCTGTCCAAGAACGGCCGTCCTGCACAGGGCGAACCGATCCTGCTGGGTATCACCAAGGCATCGCTGCAAACCCGCAGCTTTATCTCGGCGGCATCGTTCCAGGAGACCACCCGGGTTCTGACCGAAGCATCGGTACAGGGCAAGAAAGACAAGCTGGTGGGTCTCAAGGAAAACGTCATTGTCGGTCGGTTAATCCCGGCGGGTACTGGAGGGGCCACTCAGAAGGTGCGTCGTGTTGCAACCGAGCGTGACAACGTCGTGATTGAAGCCCGGCGCGAAGAGGCCGAAGCGGCCGCAGCCCTGGCTGCACCGACGGAAGAGGACATCATCAACGCAGATGCGTTCGACTCGCTGGTCGAGACGCCAGAAAGCCGCGATTGATCGCCTGACCAGATCACTGGCTAAGCAAATTGCCCCTCGCACCGTTTGGTGCGGGGGGTTCTTTTTATTCCGGTCATTCAGATCGCGGGCGGACAGAGGTTGATACCCTCACCAATTTGGGATTGATCAATCAGACAAGAGCGTTCTGAAAATCCTGCCGGATGGAGCAATCAATGTCGCCAAACCTGCGCGGTGCCCTGCTGATGATGGTGAGCATGGCCGCGTTCACCCTAAACGATGCCTGTATCAAGGCCACGGACAATGCACTTCCCTTGTTCCAGTTGCTGACGCTAAGGGGCATTGTCACGACCCTCTTGACCTATTTTTTGGCCCGTCGGTTAGGGGCTTTGCGATTTAACCTTTCCCATCGCGACTGGATGCTGGTGGCGTTGAGGTCAGCGGCCGAAATCGCGGCTGCCTATTTCTTTCTGACGGCACTGTTGAATATGCCACTGGCAAACGTCACTGCCGTTTTGCAGGTCCTTCCTCTGACGCTGACGCTGGGCGCGGCTCTGTTTTTCAGAGACCCGGTTGGATGGCGACGGATGAGCGCAATCCTTGTGGGGTTTGCTGGTATGTTGTTGATCGTGCGACCCGGTCCGGACGGGTTTGACATCGATTCACTGTTTGCCCTAGCTGCGGTGCTGTGCGTGACGGTGCGTGATCTTGCAACGCGGCGCATGTCGGTTTCGGTGCCGTCAATGACCGTCACGCTTGTGGCGTCTCTGGCCGTGCTCGCCTTCTTTGGTATCGGCTCGATTGGCACGGATTGGCAGCCGCTGGATATGCGTCTGAGCCTGTTGGTGGCCGGGGCGTCGTTCTTTATTCTTGGCGGCTATCTGTTCAGCGTGATGGTGATGCGGGTCGGCGATATCTCGTTTGTGGCGCCATTCCGGTATACTGGGTTGCTGTGGGCATTGGCTCTGGGTTGGTTGGTCTTTGGGGATTGGCCGAGTGACCTGACAATGCTGGGCGCGATCATCGTGGTGTCCACAGGTGTGTTCACGCTCTATCGCGAGCGGACCGTGAAAGCGACCAGTTCAGACCGGCGCTGAAAACACTCGCCGCACATGATCGCAATCGATGCCGTAGGTCATCTGGAACAGCAATTCTTCGTTCGCTGACAGCGGGGTCAGATCGGCAGGCTTGGCGGTCTTTTTCAGTCGGGAATCGTTAAATCCATTGAACCCGCGCAGCATCATATCCTCGCCTGTCAGGGTGATGGTCGGCATTGCCTTGTAGAGTTTGCCATGGCTGAAGTTCATCACCGAAGCCCGAACATCCGGACGCAGCATTAACGCGAGGGCAGGGGTCCAGTAGGGCATTTGGATGGGCATCGCCGCGATCCCGTCAGCGCCGGGACGGGCGATGTAGCCCTGATTAAAGTCAATCGCGACATGCCGGTAAGTGCGCAGCAGCGGGGCGACATCCCGTGCTGCGTCTCTAAGTTTTTCAACGTAGGTAAAGGCCACCGCGTCATCATCATCCAGCCGAAATTGCAGGCAGGGCTCATGGCTGGGCAGTCGGTGGGTGTTTATCGCCTTTTGCATCATCCGTCGATGTTCGCCCGGTGCGTAGACCAAAACCTTGGCCTGTGGGATGTCGGCGACCAGCGCGTCCAGTCGCTGGCGATGAATATCGGGCAGGCTGTCACCGATCACGATCAGGAACGTGAACTCTGGATCCGACTGGGCGCGGATACCGGGCAGGGTTATCGTCTCGAAAAAGCGAAAGCGTTCTTCCAGGCGCTTGGGTGCATAGAGATAGGCGATGCGTTCGTCCAACGTATCATGCTCGACCTGAAACCCACCAATCGCAGGGTAGGAGAACCGACAAAGGCCGATGACTTGCATGACTTTTCTCCTATCGGCGCGATGCGCTCGCGGTTTAATGGACCAGCATGACTTTTGCAGTGAGAGTGGATGGATGCAAGAACCCAGGGATGATGTTTGGACTCGCCAGATCACACACAGTCGACGTAGGTTACCTATGACGCAATCAACCAAAGGTGAGTGACCATGAGCGCTCTTGCACGTTTATCGGCGATGGTGATGTTGTGCGGGGTCGCTGTTCCCGCATTGGCAGAAGTGGACGAGGCGACCATACGCGCCCTTTCGGCACCTGACAGCATCGAAACGAACCTCGGCACGCTCGAATTCAACAAGGGCGCACCGACAAAATCCACGACTGACACGGTTCGCGACGCGGTGGATTTCGCCCGTGCACTGGAGGTCTATAACAACAGTTTCCGTGGGGCATCTGCGCTTGCGATCAAGAAAGGTCTCCAAGATGTCGGTGCTGAAAGCGGCGATATCGTCATCTTTTCCGAGTTGATGGATTCAAGTTCGCTCTTTCTGACCGCCAACGCCGATACCGTCTATTATCTGGGCTGGATTGACCTGTCCAAAGGGCCGGTGGTCATTGATCAGCCCTCGGACGGGTTGGGCGCGCTGAATGACATGTGGTTCCAGTGGGTCATCGATATCGGCAAACCGGGGCCGGATCGTGGCCTTGGCGGCAAGTATCTGGTTGTCGGGCCGGACTATGACGGGCCGCTGCCAGAGGGTGGGTATTTTGTGGCACATGCCAAAACCAACAATGTCCTCTACGCACTGCGTGCCTTTATCAAGAACGGCAACGATCCGATTCCAGCGGTCGCAAACATCAAGAACAACCTGAAAATCTATCCCTACGGCGAGGGCAGCTTTGGTACCTCGATCGCAGAGGCTCTGGAGGGCAAGGTGCGCCTCGGAGCGGAACCCAAGATACCCGAGATGAATTTTATCGAAGGCAGTGGCGTTTCCTTTAACACGATCCCGCCCAGTGACTATGGATTCTACGAACTCCTGAACGAGAATGTGCAGGCCGAGCCGGCAACAAGTTATGATGTCGAACTTGCAGGGCAATATGCGGCCCTCGGCATCGTTCATGGCAAGCAATTCGCGCCTGATGATCGGATGAAGAAGATTCTGACGAATGCGGCCGCAGCCGGGCAGGCTTATGGCCGCGCGTTACAGTGGGAATTCCCAGAGCTTCATCCCGCGTGGGCCTATTACGAAGGGTCTGCATGGGGCAATATGTTGTTCGAGGGCGGCGCGCTGTTTGAAACGCCCCCTCCGTTGTTTGAAGACGGTATGTTCAAGCCGTTCCCCGCGACCGGGGCCCGAACGCTCGATAGTCGTGCCGCGTTCTACTATGCCTATACGCTGGATAGCCCGGCGATGGTCATGCGAATCCCCGAGGTGGGATCACAGTACCTGATGGGATTTCTTGATTCCGAGATGCAACAATTCGACGGGGCGAAAACCTACAAGGTGACCTTGCCAAAGGATATCCCGGCGGCAGCCTTCTGGTCCTTTACGGTCTACGACAATCAGACCCGTTCGATGTTGCAGACGCCTCAGAAGTACCCGCGCGCCGGATCGCAAAGTTATCCGACGCTGGCCGCGACCGAGGCCGAGGATGGCTCTACAACGATCTGGTTTGCCCCGACAAAGCCAGCAGAAGTGAAAGATGGCAACTGGATTCAGACCGATCCTGACAAGGGCTGGTTCACAATCCTGCGTTTCTATAGCCCGCTGCCCGCGTTCTTTGACAAGTCCTGGCAGCCAACTGAAATCAAGGCGGTGAACTAGCCGGCGCCCTTAAAAATCCCGATGTCCGGACCTGTATCCGGACATCGGTGACGGGCTGTTGACACGGTCTGCGACTCCTCGTATACGCCGGTCTCATCTCGGCTTTGGGGGTCGCCCCGCCTGTCGAAATCTATACTGAAGTGGTCACGATCCGGGCACCTGTCGCTCCGATCCTCTGGATACCCACCGCGACGTTCACCTCGGAATGGGAACGTTTGCGGTTTTTGCGCTTGCGGACGCGTCAGGTGCTGAAATTTGAACCGCACGCACATGCGTGCACGACACATGTGTTGCGAAACGGGGAAAGAACCGGAATGCCAACGATCCAACAGCTGATCCGCAAGCCGCGGCAGCCTAAAATTAAACGCTCAAAGTCCATGCACCTGCAGGAATGTCCTCAGAAGCGTGGCGTTTGTACGCGCGTTTATACAACAACGCCAAAGAAACCGAACTCGGCCATGCGGAAGGTTGCCAAAGTGCGCCTGACCAATGGATTTGAGGTCATTTCCTATATACCGGGTGAAAGCCACAACCTTCAGGAACACTCTGTTGTCCTGATCCGCGGCGGTCGTGTCAAAGACCTTCCCGGTGTGCGTTATCACATCCTGCGCGGTGTTCTGGATACTCAGGGCGTCAAAGACCGTAAGCAACGTCGTTCGAAATACGGCGCCAAACGTCCCAAATAAGGAGAGAGTGACATGTCACGTCGTCACGCCGCTGAGAAGCGCCAAGTCCTGCCCGACGCCAAGTTTGGCGATACGGTTCTGACCAAGTTCATGAACAACCTGATGATCGACGGCAAAAAGTCGGTCGCAGAACGCATCGTTTACAACGCGATGGACCGGGTTGAGACCAAGATCAAACGCTCGCCGATCGAAGTATTCCACGAAGCGCTTGAAAACATCCAGCCCAGCGTCGAGGTTCGCTCGCGCCGTGTGGGTGGTGCAACCTATCAGGTTCCGGTCGAAGTTCGCCCCGAGCGCCGCGAAGCGCTGGCGATCCGCTGGCTGATCAAGGCAAGCCGCGCCCGCAACGAAAACACGATGGAAGAGCGTCTCGCCGGCGAACTTCTGGACGCTGTTCAATCCCGCGGTTCCGCGGTGAAAAAGCGCGAAGACACCCACAAGATGGCCGAGGCAAACAAAGCCTTCAGCCATTACCGCTGGTAAACCCTCAGAGGCACTGATCCATGGCACGCGACTATCCGCTCTCCCGCTACCGCAATTTCGGCATCATGGCCCATATCGATGCAGGCAAGACCACCTGCAGCGAACGGATCCTGTTCTACACTGGCAAATCCCACAACATTGGTGAGGTGCACGATGGTGCGGCCACTATGGACTGGATGGAGCAGGAGCAGGAACGCGGCATCACCATCACGTCGGCTGCGACCACAACTTTCTGGCAGCGCCAGGAAGAGCCCAACGCCGAAGGCACATCCGACACCAAGTACCGGATGAACATTATCGACACTCCCGGCCACGTTGACTTCACCATTGAAGTTGAGCGTTCGCTGGCGGTTCTTGATGGTGCCGTTTGTGTTCTGGACGCCAACGCAGGCGTTGAACCGCAGACCGAAACCGTTTGGCGTCAGGCCGACCGGTACAAGGTTCCGCGCATGGTGTTCGTCAACAAGATGGACAAGATCGGTGCCGACTTCTTCAACTGTGTTCGCATGATCGAAGACCGGACCGGCGCACGCGCTGTGCCTGTCGGTATCCCGATCGGTGCCGAAACAGAGCTGGAAGGTCTGATTGATCTCGTGACCATGGAAGAGTGGTTGTGGCAGGGTGAAGACCTTGGTGCGTCCTGGATCAAAGGTCCTATCCGTGACAGCCTGAAAGACATGGCTGACGAGTGGCGTGGAAAGATGATCGAAGCGGCCGTCGAAGAAGACGACGACGCGATGATGGAATACCTCGAAGGTAACGAGCCTGACGCCGACACCCTGCGCCAACTGCTGCGCAAGGGTACTCTGGCGCTGCACTTTGTGCCGGTCCTAGGTGGGTCTGCGTTCAAGAACAAGGGCGTTCAGCCTCTGCTCAACGCTGTGATCGACTATCTACCCAGCCCTATGGACGTGGTCGACTACATGGGCTTTAAGCCGGGCGACGAAACTGAAACCCGTGATATTCCGCGCCGCGCGGATGATGACATGGCGTTCTCGGGTCTGGCATTCAAGATCATGAATGACCCGTTCGTTGGCTCGCTGACGTTCACACGCATTTATTCGGGCAAGCTGAATAAGGGCGACACGCTTTTGAACTCTACCAAGGGTAAAAAAGAGCGCGTTGGCCGGATGATGATGATGCACTCCAACAACCGCGAGGAAATCACCGAAGCGTTTGCGGGTGACATCATCGCGCTGGCTGGGCTGAAAGACACCACAACCGGTGACACGCTCTGTGCGGTCAACGATCCGGTGGTTCTGGAAACCATGACGTTCCCCGATCCGGTCATCGAGATCGCGGTCGAGCCTAAAACCAAGGCCGACCAAGAGAAGATGTCTCAGGGTCTGGCGCGTCTGGCTGCCGAGGATCCGTCTTTCCGCGTCGAGACCGACATGGAATCGGGTCAGACCATCATGAAGGGCATGGGCGAACTTCACCTCGATATCCTCGTGGATCGTCTGAAGCGCGAATTTAAGGTCGAGGCGAACATTGGTGCGCCGCAGGTGGCCTATCGCGAAACCATCGGTCACGAAGTCGAACATACCTATACCCACAAGAAGCAGTCGGGTGGGTCGGGCCAGTTTGCCGAGGTGAAGTTGATCATCTCGCCGACAGAGCCGGGCGAAGGGTATTCGTTCGAATCCAAGATCGTTGGTGGTGCCGTTCCCAAGGAATACATCCCGGGTGTTGAAAAGGGCATCAAATCTGTCATGGACAGCGGTCCTCTGGCTGGCTTTCCTGTGATCGACTTTAAGGTTGCTCTGATCGACGGCAAATTCCACGACGTGGACTCCTCTGTACTGGCGTTTGAAATCGCTGCACGGATGGGGATGCGTGAAGGGATGCGCAAGGCCGGTGCCAAGATGCTGGAACCAATCATGAAAGTCGAAGTAATCTCCCCTGAAGAATACACAGGTGGGATCATCGGGGACTTGACCAGCCGTCGTGGCCAGGTGACCGGACAAGAAAGCCGTGGCAACGCCATCGCCATCGACGCGATGGTGCCGCTGGCGAACATGTTCGGCTACATCAACACTCTGCGGTCGATGTCTTCGGGCCGGGCGAACTTCTCGATGCAGTTCGATCACTACGATCCGGTTCCGCAGAACATCAGCGACGAGATTCAGGCCAAATTCGCATAACCGGGTGGCGGGGATTTCCCCGCCCTACCCACTAACTGTAGGGCGAGCTTGCTCGTCATCCGAAAGACAAAAGGAGACCTGTCATGGGTAAGGAAAAGTTTGAGCGTAACAAGCCGCACGTGAACATTGGTACAATCGGCCATGTTGACCACGGCAAGACGACGCTGACGGCCGCGATCACGAAGTATTTCGGTGATTTCAAGGCATATGACCAGATCGACGGCGCGCCCGAAGAGAAAGCGCGTGGGATCACGATCTCGACCGCGCACGTGGAATACGAGACTGAAAACCGCCACTATGCACACGTCGACTGCCCCGGCCACGCTGACTATGTGAAGAACATGATCACCGGTGCGGCGCAGATGGACGGCGCGATCCTGGTTGTGAACGCTGCTGACGGCCCGATGCCGCAGACCCGCGAGCACATCCTGCTGGGTCGCCAGGTCGGCATCCCGACG
>NZ_JBDWLR010000051.1:0-81538 GCF_039973035.1 Sedimentitalea sp. | reverse complement strand
CAATCGCATCGAGATCATGTTCGGCAGGTTGAAAGATTGGAGACGGGTCGCGACCCGATACGACAGGTGCCCGAAGGTCTTCCTCTCCGCAATCGCGCTAGCGGCAACCGTCATCTATTGGCTATGAGTCCTGACCCTAGGGCTGAGACCTGCCGACCGCACCTGCAGCATCAGAACCGTGTGCCCTTGGACTCAGCGGGCTCTCTGCCGTTATCTGACAGGTTCACGCAGGCATGCTGAACTCGTGTACGATGCATCGTTTTCAAGCAGGTATCTAATGTCATGTGGAGAACACTAGCGCGATCGACGATCGAACTTGTCTACACCATTCATGTCAACGCCATGTCAACGCACGTACGCCGATTTGGCGCGGTTTGGGCCGGTGAAAGCGGGGCAATGTCGGTGGGTGTCGGAATGGAAAACGCGTGAAAACAAAGGCTTATCTCCTAAGTACTTGAAATCTATAACTTTTTGGAATCGCTGATTTATCGGCTCATAACCTGAAGGTCGTAGGTTCAAATCCTACTCCCGCAACCAAAATCATCACAACATATCAACACGCTAGCGCCCCAAGGGGCGCTGTGCGCGTTCCGGCGTTTCCGCTTGGTGCTACAACGGCGCTACGCTCGGGGCCAAAACAGACGCGCTAAGAACCATTGCAGTGAATGGCACGCAGTCATGGCTAGGGAGACAGTACTGACGATGCTGACGATCAATTATTGAGTTTCTATCCTTATGATGCGTTCACCCGCGCGGCCTTGGCGGTCGGAGGTGATGGATACCCCCTTCCGGAGTTTCCATTCCAATCTTGATGAGGTTTATGAAGACTGCCTCAATCGTCTGGGCAAGCTGGACGATCTGAAGGTGCATCTCTGGTCCACGTTCGAGCAGGGTTTGAACGCGCGCGCCCTGCGCGAATACCTCAAACTGTTGCCGGATTTTGACGATATCGAGGCCGAGGAACAAGCGCTCGATGCTGTCGAAACCGATCCTCGCCTTGGCGCGGCGATCAGCTTCCTGGTCGACTGGCCTGCGCTTGATCGGGCCGCACAGGTCGTGCTGGCACGCTCCGATGAGCTGGACGGTGATAACTACACCACGCTGAGCCACGCCGCGGAGGCGCTGGACGCGCGCCACCCGCTGGCCGCGACGCTGCTGCGCCGCGCGATGGTCGAGGACACGCTGAAGGGTGCGAAATCCACGCGCTACCGCCATGCCGCGCGCCATCTGGCCGAATGCCAGGCGTCCGAACCGGCGATCACCGACTATGGTGCACTCCTGACGCATGAGGGTTTTATCGCAGCGCTTCGGCAGAAACATGGCCGCAAATACGGGTTCTGGTCCCTGGTGGGCGGCTATTGCCAAGTTGCTAAGGTTGAGTGATCCAGCTAGGTCGCGCTAATGAACTTCCCAACGATCATGCCACGCCTGAAGGGTTTTCGCTTTCCTCGTGAGATCATTGCCTACGCGGTTTGGGCTTACCATCGCTTTGCATTGAGCACCGCTGACGTCGAGGATCTGTTGGCTGCGCGGGGCGTGAAGGCGTCCGCCAAGGTGGGCTTGGGCGTCTCTGCCTCTGGGGTCTTGATCGCACGATATAGCAGCGGGTCTTCGTTGCACTGAGCCTCCTCGGCCAAGGCGTCCTTTGCTGCTTCGACGTCTCCTACGATGTCTGAGGTCAGCCGCTCAGCTTCCGCTTCGGCTTCCTTCCAGAGTTGCCTTGGAGACATTCTTGCACGTTCTTCGTCAGAGCGCCTGTAAGCCTCTACGGTGGCCTTAAAAATGTTCATAAAGGCAGCATGCTCGGAGACCAGAGCGGCCCCCTCACGGGCTTTCATAGGCTTCTGCATGAACGACTCACCCAGAGCCTTGCCCACATCCTTGGGCCAACGCCTCCGGAAGCGCTTGCGACCCCCTGCCAGTTCATCAACGTGCTTCAACTTCACGATCATTACCATTTCGATTTGTCCCGTATGTGTCCTGGAAAGTGTCTCGGAACACAGGCGCAAACCCCTGATAGCTAAAGATATATGGGTGATCAAGGTGTGTCGGTGGTGCGGGTGAAGGGACTTGAACCCCCACGCCTTACGGCGCCAGAACCTAAATCTGGTGCGTCTACCAATTCCGCCACACCCGCACGTCTGCACAACAACGCAGTTGGTGTCGTGCAGTACGGCGCTGCTTAGCAAAGCTCTTGGATGGATGCGAGAGGAAATCCGGCATAGCCAGTGTTGGACAGTTCAAAAAATGTAATGACATTGCCTGACGTCAGAGCCGATGGTTCCTAATAGGCGTATCAGCAAGACAATCGAAAGCGCGGGCGAGAACATCGGGGCCGTCACAATCGCCAGCGCGACCAATAAACCCTGCACCCCGAGGCCGCATCGGCACTGTTGCTAACGACCTGCCGTGGTTTCTGGTGGACCGCTTTCCACAGACCCGTATGGAATCAATGCGGACAAGAGTTCGCACGTCTCGATTTTTCCGGCAGGCTGCCCGTCCCTGACGACCATGACAGTGGCGTCAGTCCTGCCCTTGGCAACCCGGATGACCGTCTCAAGCGTATCCTGCCAATCAACTTGCCCGACCACCACCCCGTCCGGGTTACCTTCGGTCGCGATGGTTCCGGCGCGCAGCACGCGGGCGCGGTTGATGTCGCCCACGAAGGCTTCAATATAGGGATCGGCCGGCTGCATCACGATCTGCTGCGGGGCGCCCTGTTGCACAACAGCGCCGTCCTTAAGGATGACCAGATGATCCGCCAGCTTGAGCGCCTCGTCCAGATCGTGGGTGATGAAGATGATTGTCTTGTGCAATTCAGTCTGCAGTTCGAGCAACAGATCCTGCATGTCGGTGCGGATCAACGGATCAAGAGCGGAAAAGGCCTCGTCCAGCAACATGATATCGGTGTCAGCGGTCAGGGCACGGGCGATGCCCACGCGTTGCTGCATGCCGCCCGAAAGCTGTCGGGGATAACGATCCTCGAACCCGGACAGGCCCACGCGGTCGAGCCACTTGCGCGCCTCTGCTTCGCGAACCTCGCGTGCATCCCCGCGAATGCGCGGTGCCATAGCCGCATTTTCCAGCACTGTGTTATGCGGCAGCAAGGCAAATTTCTGAAACACCATCGACATGGATTTGCGGCGCAAGCGGCGCAGGCTTTGTTCGCCAAGCTGCATGACGTCTTCGCCATCCATCAGGATCTCGCCGGCGGTGGGTTCGATAAGTCGGTTTAGATGCCGGATCAGGGTGGACTTGCCCGACCCTGACAGGCCCATGATCACCGAAATCTCTCCGGCTTGCATGTCGATGCTGATATCCTGAAGCCCAAGGACATGACGATGGTTTTCCAACAGTTCGGTCTTTCCGATGCCCTGATCGCGAACGGCTGGCAACACGCGCTGCGGGTGGGGGCCAAAGATCTTATAGAGGTTCTTGACGCGGATTTTGGGTGAGGTCATCGCTGTCTAGTCCGTCTCATGGGTGGGATCGATGCGTTGCAGTGCGGCCTTGGAACAGCGATCAAGCACCACCGCCAGCAAGACGATGCCAAACCCGGCCACCAAACCAACACCCAGTTCAAGATTGCGGATGCCGCGCAGGACCAGCACGCCAAGTCCGGGTGCAGACACCAGCGAGGCAATCACCACCATCGCAAGGCTCATCATGATCGTCTGGTTCACACCGGCCATGATATTGGGCAACGCCAGAGGCAATTGCACCCCGAACAGTTTCTGCCGGTTGGTCATGCCAAAGGCGTCTGCGGCCTCGATCACATCCTGATCCACAAGGCGAATACCAAGGTCGGTCAGCCGGATCACCGGTACGATGGCGTAAAGAATGATCGCGATGCCATAGAGTTTTGGTTCGGTCACCGAAAACAGGAAAATCAGCGGGATCAGATAGACAAAACTCGGCAATGTCTGGAGCATGTCGAGGATGGGCAGCATCACCTTTTGCAAGCGATCCGACCGCGACATCAGGATCCCCACAGGCACACCCAGAAGAACGCTGAGACCGGTGCAAACAAAAATGATCGACAGGGTCTCCAGCGCCACGTCCAGATGATCGATCAAGCCAAAGAACAGGAAGACCGAGGCCACAAAAACAGTGATGCCAACCTTGCGCGTCGCTGCCCACGCAGCCCAGACGAGCAAAGGGATCAGAATCCACCACGGGGTCGTGGTAAAGGCATAGAGCGCCCCTTCGAGCATCCAGGACAGGGGCTGTGTCAGCGGATCGAGCACGAATTTCAGGCTGTCCTTGATTGCAAGGAACCCCTGTTCAACGCTGACGGTCACATCGCGTGTCTGCGGGATCGCATCGCAGGCCTCGTGCAGGGCATCAAGCGATGGAAACGGCAGGACGTCGCCCGTACCATCACCGCCACTGCTCTTGGCGAGGAGTTGGGCCATGCTCATCGGGGACTCCGACGCATCGGCATCACACCAGTCTCGCAATCCCAACCCGTCGAAAATCTGTTCGTAGCTCGACACCTGCATCTCTCCTGCGCGATTTACCTGTGTACCCGGCCGGTTCTGCCCGCCGGGTACGCCCTAAGGTTCATGCTATTTCAGCAGAGCTGACAGTTTTTCGCGTGCCGTATCGTTTAGCCAGTCAGCCCAGATATCCGGGTTACTGGTCAGGAAATACACGGCCCCTTCTTCGGCGGAGGCATTGTTGTCTTCCATCCAGGCCAGAACGCCACCCATCTGTTCGTTGGTGAAGGTGACGTTTGACATCAATTCCGCAATTTCCGGGTTCTTTTCCTGAAAGCTGGTGGTTGCCGCAGTCTTTACCGCCGCCCGTGGATAGGCCGAAATGCCCGGCTCGGCACATTCCTTGCTGCTGTTGCAGGTGTGGGTGTCTGCGTCGTATTCAGCGGTTTCCACCAGAACCATTGGATATTTGCCTAGGATCGCGGTTGGCGCCCAGTAGAAGCCGAACCACGGCTCTTGATCAGCATAGGCCGAGGCGATGGCGGTGGCGAGTGTTTCACCAGATCCGTGGTTGAACACCTCGATGCCAGCGCGCTCCATGTCGATGACGCGGTTCATGTTGTCGTTGACCGTCCGGCATCCCCATCCGTCGGGACAGTTGTCAAACCGGCGTCCAACCAGATCGGGATTGGCGAGAATACCGTCCAGCGTTGCCGCCTCGGGGTTTGCGTCCACAACGTATTGCGGCACCCACCAGCCTTCGATGCCACCGTCAGACAAGACATCGGTCAATTCCACCAGCTTGCCCTCTTCGACCAGCTTGGCATAGGCGGGGGCAGTATTGACCCACAGTTCGGTCAGAATGTCCGGCGTGCCGGTCTCGGCGACCGAGGTCAGCGCGGTGGGGGTCGAGGATGGCACAGTGGTTACGGCGCAGCCATATCCCTGCTCCATCAGGAACTTTGCCACAGACGTCACCACATTCGCCGAAGCCCAATCCATCTGGGTGATCGTGACCTCGCCACAATCTTGTGCCAGAACCGGGGCGGCGAACCCCAGGGTACATACTGATGCCAGAACCAATCGCTTCATGTTCACTCCAATGATATGTGCGCAGCACGGCACGCTGCGGGGCCGCTCATGGTGGGCAAGGCTTCCACGGTTTTTCAGATGGACGGAATGTTTCCGACTTTGTGCGATTTTTTGCGTTTTATGTTCGCAAATTTTGCGATTAAGATGCGCCAATACCCCCTCTGTTCGCCGCAGGTACCATGCCCCGTCAAGCCTCAGCCAAAGACCTCAGCCTCAAGTCACTTGAGCTTTTTCAGATCTGCGCCCAGAAGGGGTCGCTGCAGGCGGCGGCGCGGGAAACAGGGCTGACCGTCAGCACCGTATCGCACCATCTGCGCAATCTCGAAGACCACCTTGGGGTTGATCTGTTCAACCATGCGCGCCGCCCCATGGTGCTGACACCAAAGGGGGCTGCGTTCTTGCGCAACATCGACGGGGCGTTGTTCGCCATCCGCAAGGCCAAGGCCGAGGCCTCAGCTGGCAGCCTGACCGAAGCCAGCTATCTCAGGGTCGGCACGATCGAGGATTTCGACAGCGATATCATCCCGGAACTGGCGGTGTTCCTGTCGTCCTGCATGCCGGCCTGCGATTTCATGTACCAGACCGAATCCAGCCATGCGATCATTGACATGCTGCGCAACCGCCAGCTTGATCTGGGCATCACCGCCGCGCCCGGTGAACGGCTGGGCGAATTGCAGGACAGGCCTTTGCTGCGCGACCCCTTTATCGTGGTGTTGCCGCTGATCAACGAACAATCGCTGTCGGATATTGTGGAAAACCGCACGAAACTGCCCTTTCTGCATTTTTCCGGCAACCTGATGATCGCCCGCCAGATCGAGTCGCAACTGCGTCGCATCGGGGTGACAACACCGCACAAATTCGAATGCAGCAACAACCAGACCCTTATGGCGATGGTGGCCGCCGGTGCTGGTTGGACCATCACCACGCCGCTGCTGTTTTCTCGTGCCAAACGGTTTCAGCCCAAGCTGCGGATGCACCGGTTTCCGGGCAAGAGTTTTTCCAGGACGCTGGCGCTTGTGGCCACACCGGATTGCTCCAGATCGGTGATCGAACTGGTCGATGACAAAATGCGCAACCTGATCCGAAACCATGCATTGACCCCGACCCATCTAAGCAATCCGTGGCTGAAAGACAGTTTCAAACTGCTCAACTGAAACCGATGGTCAAGGTCAGAGAATATTGAACCGGGCACGGATCTCGCTGTCCTGTTCTGGCGTGAGATACTCGGGCTGATGATCCCGCAGAATGGTCTCCGCCTTGCTCCGCGCCCGCGACCAGGCATCTTGCGCGCCTTTTTCGGCCCACGTGCGGGGTTCGTCCCGATCCGCGAGCGACGGATAAAAATAGTCGCGCTCCATCGCCGCATAGGTTTCCTGCGCCCCGAGGAAATGCCCCGGGCCGAGCACCGTGTCACAGATTGCGTCATAGGCAAGGTTTTCGTCTGTCACCTCAATACCCCGCAACGCGCGGTAGGTGTTGGAGTGCATTTCATCATCCAGAACGAACGCCTCAAAACTCGCACCAAGCAGCGAGGCGGTCATGCCCGAGCTTTCATAAATCAGATTGCCCCCTGCGAGCGCGGCCGCCATCGAGGTAATGCCCTTTTCCATCCCATATTGCGCATCTATCGCCTTGGCATCCGTCATCGAGCAGGCCACGCCCGACGGCAGACCCAGCCAGTTTGACAATTGCGCCGAAGCCGCGTTCAGCACCGCGGTTTCCCCGCTGCCGCCGGAAAAGGCACCGGATCGCAGGTCGACCACAAGCGGCCAGTTTGAGAACACCATCGGAAATCCCGGCTGGATCGCGTGCACCATGACAAGGCTGGCCAGCGTTTCCGCCAGCGATTGCGCAAGGAACCCGGCAAGCGTCGCCGGTGCGGTGGCCCCCGCCTGCGCGGCGGTGATGCAGGACATCGGGATGTTGTGCTTGATGCATTCGTAAACCACGTCGACCGCATCCTCGCCATAGCGCATCGGCGAGATGACCGGGCTGATATGGGTCTTCAGGAACGGGCGCTTTGAAAACTCGCCCTCCCCACCCGCTGCGATATCCAGCATTTTGACAATAGGGCCCACATGTTCGGCCAACGTGAACGACGTCGCGGTCGGTTTGGTGGTGTTCTTCAGCAACGCGTAGGCCGTATTTACATCCAGATCGAAATTATCGGGAACATCGGTCGCCACACAGCAACGGGTGAACCAGCTGACATTGGCCAGCGTGTCCTGAAGGCGGGTAAAATCGTGCAGATCCACAAGGGTCGATGGCCGGTACAGACCGCTTGCCATGTCCAGCGTCTGAACAGCAGCACCGCCGGTGCCGAAATGGACCCGGTTGCCGCCAACTTCGATTGACCGGTCCGGATCGCGCCCGTGCAAGACAAATGTCTTGGCCGCCTGATCTACGGCGCTTTCGACAAGGGCGGGCGGAAACGGGACACGTTCGGAACCATTATCGATGGCCCCGACCGCAAGAAGATCGGCGTGCAGGCGCGGCGGCACTTCTCCCATGCCCAGCTTTTCAAGCAGATCAAGCGCGGTGTCATAGATGCGCCGCAGCTCGGTCTCGGACAGCGGTTTATAGCTGCCGCCGATCTGACCGGGCGGACAAGGATCAAGCGTGGGTTTGGCCGAACGCAACGCCATCCGCTCTCGTCTTCCGGTTCTTCTAGCACGGGGCAGTGTCATGTTTCACCTCGCATTTTCTCTAGCAATTCAAGTCGTTTACGCGACCGCCTCGCAATAGGTTCTCGCTTGCGCATATATTATCGAATATAGATTTCGATATTTTCGAATATCATGCGAAGCGTTTGCGATTTCGGGTCATCTCTGCCCCTCTTGGCCGCAACTTGCATCGGAGGCGTTGCCCATGAAATCGCGGACCAAAGTAGTTGTCATCGGCGGCGGCATCGCCGGTTGCTCGACTCTCTATCACCTCACGCAGGAGGGCTGGACCGACGTGGTCCTTGTCGAGCGCAATGAACTGACCAGCGGCACCACATGGCATTCTGCAGCACAGGTGACAAACTTTGGCGGCAACCAAACGATGGTCGGGCTGAAAACCCATTCAATCAATCTCTACAAGAAACTGTCCGAAGACCCGGAATATCCGATCAACTATCACCATGCGGACGGTGGCATCCGGCTCGCGAACACCGAAGAACAGATGCAGGGTTATCGGCACTTTGCCTCGATGGCGCGCGGCATGGGTGTCGAATTTGAAATCATCGACGCCGAAGAATGCGCCCGCAGGCATCCGCTGATTTCTACCACCAACCTGCTGGGCGGGCTTTGGGATCCGCTGGATGGCGATATCGACCCGGCGCAACTGTGTCAGGCGCTCGCCTATCATGCGCGCAAGGCTGGAGCCGAAGTTTACCGCAATACACCAGTCACTTCGCTGACCCAGCACAAGGACGATACCTGGACCGTTCACACGGAAAAGGGCGATATCGACTGTGATGTCGTGGTCAACGCCTGCGGCTATCGTGTGAACGAAGTGGGCGCAATGATGGGTGTGCATCACCCGGTCGCCTCGATGGAGCACCAATATTTCCTGACCGAAGATATCCCCGCCATCGCCGAGGCCGGCCACCGCATGCCGCTCCTACGCTGCCCGATCAGCGACTATTACAGCCGTCAGGAAAAGGGCGGTTTGCTGGTCGGTTTCTATGAACAGGACTGCAAGACCTGGGGCATGGACGGGATCGATCCGAATTTCGTGAATGCCCTGTGTCCCGACGATCTCGACCGTGTCATGGACGTGCTGGCCGGTGCGTTTGAACGTATGCCAGCGCTCGAAGAAACCGGTATCCGCTCCATCGTGAACGGCCCGATCACCTATACCATCGACGGCGCACCACTGGTCGGACCCATCCCGGGCAAGCGGAACGCCTTTTGCATCATCGGCCTGCGTGCCGGTCTGGGCGAAGGCGGCGGGCATGGCTGGCTGCTGGCGCAACAGATCGTGCATGGCGAGGCGTGTTATGACACCTGGTGCATCGATCCCCGCCGGTTCACTGGCCACACCAACGTGGAACTGACCGCGCTGAAGGCGATCGAGGATTACCAGAACGAATTCCGCTTCCACTTCCCGCACGAGCACCGCCCGGCGGGTCGCCCGGCCAAGACCACGCCGCTGACCCCGATCATGGCCGCCGAAGGGGCCGAGTTCACCGTGGTGAACGGCTGGGAACGGGTCGATTACATCAAGCCCACTCCTGATTTCCATCCAACGCTTGGGTTCACGTTTGACGAGGCGTTCGATGTGGTCGCCGCTGAGGTCAGGAATGTGCAGGAAAATGTCGGCCTTTGCGAAGTCAACGGCTTTAACCGGTTCGAGATCACCGGTACCGACCGCCATACGTTCCTTGACCGCATGTTCTGCGGCAATGTCACCAAACGTGCCGGGCGTGTCGGGCTGGGATATCTCTTGAACGACCACGGCATGAACAAAGGCGAAGCGACGATTGCCAACCTGCCCGCCAGTGACCGTGGTCCGGACCGCGTCTGGTACGGGTCAGCTGCCGCCGCCGAATATCACGACATGGACTGGCTGACCGCCCATATCGGCGCAGACGAAGACGTGCAGATCAAATCGCTGACCAATGATCAGACTATTCTGGTTCTGGCCGGACCCAAGGCGCGCGACGTATTGTCGGCCTGCGCCCGGGGCGATTGGTCGAAAGAGGCTTTCCCATGGCTGTCAGTCCGCGAATGTTTCATCGGGTTTTCACCCGCAACCGTGCTGGGCGTCAGCTTTTCCGGCGAACTGGCCTATGAAATCCACGTGCCGAACGCATCGCTCTATGCGGTCTATCTCGCCCTGCGCAAGGCGGGCGAGGTGCATGGGCTGAAACTCTTTGGTGCGCGGGCCGTTGACTCCATGCGCATGGAAAAGGGCTTCCTGCATTGGAAGGCAGATCTGATCACCGAATTTGACCCGTTTGAGACCGGGTTGGACCGCTTCGTAAAACTCGACAAGGGTGATTTTGTCGGCAAGGACGCGCTGGTGAAACGCCACGCCGAAGGCCCGCGCCAAAAGCTGGTCACGCTGAAGATCGACACAACCGATGCACCGGCCTATGGCGGCGGGTCCCTGATGCAGAGCGACAAGGTCGTCGGCACGATCACCTCGGGCGACTGGGGGCATCGGACGGGGATGAACCTGGCCTACGCCTTTGTCACGCCCGATCTGGCCGGTGAAGGCAGCACGATGCAACTCGATCTGTGTGGTCAGATGGTTGCGGCCGAGGTCATCGCGCCATCGCCCTATGATCCGTCTTATGCACTGATGCGCGGGTAAGCGTTGGATGGCACGGGTTTCTGTTACCATTCTGGCTGAACCGGGTTTTGTGCCAACCGAACTGGCGTTGGTGCAGGATGCATTGCGCATTGCAAACCGGCTGGGTCAGGACTTGCAATTCGACGTGCGTATCTGCACCACAACCAAGAGCGATCTTGTCGAAGGTCTCGGCGGCATGCTGGTGCGCACGACGCCCCTGCCGCTGAACGAGGCCGCCTTGTCAGACCACCTTATCGTGCTGGGCGGCAAGGGGATCGGAGCGCGTTTTGATGTGCTTCGCACCCGGCTGCGCTGGTGCGAACGCATGGGTCAGAATATCATCCTGATGTCCGATGCGGCCTTTGAATGGCAACGGCTCAACCCCGATGCAGAACAGATCACGACCCATTGGGAAGATCAGCAGGCCCGGGCAACCTCGATCTGCGAGCCACATAACAAGCTGCCGCTGTTCGCCCGCACCGGACGGGTCACAACAGCGGCTGGCATGATGTCGGCGGCCGATGTCACCCTCAGCCTGATTGTCGCGCCCTGTTCGGCCCTGTTGGCGCAATCGGTGGGCAATATCCTGTTGATGGACCGGATACGTGACGCCGCCGCCGAACAGCCACGCAGCGAAAACGACGTCAACGCCCTGCGGGTGGCCAAGCTGGAAAAAGCGATCGCGGCGATGGAGGCGCATCTCGAAGAGCCGCTCTCGATTACCGAACTGGCTGCGCTTGCCGGCGTGTCGGTGCGCCAGTTTGAGCGCAGGTTCAAGGTGTATCTGGGCCAATCCCCGGCAGCGTTCTATCGTTCGCTGCGCCTGCGCCGTGCCCGGTTGCTGATTGAACAGACCGCTATGCCGGTCGTCGAAATAGGGCTCGCCTGCGGATTTGGCTGTTCCTCGAATTTTGCCAAGCTATTCTCACGTGAATTCGGCATTTCCCCCATACGGCACCAGACCCGATTCCTCGCAATGGCTCATGACGCCAATTCCGACCCAAAACCACAAGGATACCCAGATGCACATTTCCCGCTTTCCCCGTGTTCGCCTCGCCCATCTGCCCACGCCGCTGGAGCCGATGGAGCGCTTGTCCAAAGAGCTGGGCGTTGAAATCTGGATCAAGCGTGACGACTGCACCGGCATGTCCACCGGCGGCAACAAAACCCGCAAGCTGGAATTCCTGATGGGCGAAGCGCAGGAACAGGGCGCCGACATGGTCATGACCCAAGGCGCGACCCAGACCAATCACGGGCGCCAGACCGCCGCCTATGCGGCCAAGCTGGGTCTGGATTGCCACATCCTGCTCGAAGATCGCACCGGCTATGACGACGCCAATTATAACACCAACGGCAACGTCCTGCTGGATCACCTGCACGGCGCGACAACGCAGAAATTTCCCGGCGGCCACGATATGCCCGGTGAAATGGAACGCGCCGCTGAGAAAAAACGCGCCGAGGGCCGCAACGTCTATGTCATTCCCGGCGGCGGATCGAACCCGACCGGTGCGCTAGGCTATGTCAACTGCGCCTTTGAACTGGTGTCACAGGCCAACGACATCGGTCTGAACATTGATCGGCTGACTCACGCAACCGGCTCGTCGGGCACGCAGGCAGGGCTGGTCACTGGCCTGTGTGCGATGAACGCACAGATCCCGGTGTTGGGAATTGGCACCCGTGCGCCGCAGCCCAAGCAGGAGCAGATGGTCTATGATCTGGCCTGCAAGACCGCCGAAAAGCTGGGATGTGCCGGCGTGGCCAAGCGCGAGGATGTGATGGCCAATACCGATTACGTCGGCGACGGCTATGGCCTGCCCACCGACAGCGGCATCGAAGCGATCCGGATGTTTGCCGAACTCGAAGGTATCCTGCTCGATCCCTGCTATTCCGCCAAAGGTGCCGCCGGGTTGATTGATCTTGCACGAAAAGGCGAATTCAAGGACCAGCGCATCGTGTTCCTGCATACCGGGGGTGCCGCAGCACTTGGCGGCTATGATTTCGCTTTTGACAACAGCGCCCGCTGGGTCGAACTGTAGAAAGGAACACCGCCTTGGCACGCAGGTTTACTGGCTCATTCACTCAGCAAGAGGCGATCCCGACCGGAGCTATCGACGCGGCGGTGGCTGTTCTGCAATCAGGTCGCCTGCACCGCTATAACCTCGCCCCCGATGAGATCGGCGAGGTGGCACAACTGGAGTCCGAATTCCGTGATTGGCAAGGCAGCGCCTATTGCCTAGCCGTCACCTCTGGCGGTCAGGCCTTGCAGATAGCGTTACGGGCCTGTGACATCGAACCGGGTGATGCGGTGTTGACCAATGGCTTCACCCTCGCCCCGGTTCCTGGTGCCATCCGCGCAGTCGGCGGCAAGGCGGTTCTCGTCGAGATCGACGAAAATCTGCGACTTGATCTGGGCGATCTGGAGCGCAAGATCGCGGCCTCAGGTGCGCGTATGTTGCTGCTGTCACACATGCGTGGTCACCTCTGCGACATGGACCGGCTCATGGAGATCTGCGATGCCGCCGGTGTCACGGTGATCGAGGATTGCGCCCACACGATGGGTGCGCAGTGGAACGGCAAGCGGTCTGGAAATTTCGGCAAAATCGCCTGTTTCTCCACTCAGACCTACAAACACATGAACTCCGGAGAAGGGGGCTTCCTGACAACCGACATCCCCGACTTCGCCGCGCGCGCGACCATCCTGTCGGGCAGCTATATGCTGTATAATCGCCACGGTGCCGGCCCTGAGGCTGAGGCGTTCGATTTGCCGCGCTATGACATGCCCAACTGCTCAGCGCGGATGGATGCCCTGCGCGCCGCTATCCTGCGCCCCCAACTGGCGCAGCTGGACGCCAATATCGATCGCTGGAACGCTCGCTATCAAGAGGTGGAGCGTGTTCTGAGAGCCTATGCCCGGATTGCCACAATCGCACTGCCCGCTCAGGAGGTGCATGTTGGATCGTCGATCCAGTTTCGCCTGCCGGGCTTTTCCGATGATCAGTGCCGTGCCACGCTTGCATCAGCGGCCGCGCGCGGAGTGGAGCTAAAGTGGTTCGGCGGGAAAGAACCCCATGGTTTCACCTCGTCGCACCACAGTTGGCGCTATGTCGCAGGCCAATCCCTGCCCGAAACCGACCGTATCATGGCGACACTGTTCGACATGCGCCTTCCACTGAGCTTTTCAGAGGCGGATTGCACGTTGATTGCCGAGTTGATCGGGGAAACCGTGGCCGAGGTTTCACAATGACCCGCAATGTCGTCGGTATTCTCGGGGGTATGGGACCGGAGGCCACGATCCTGTTGCAACAGCGTCTGCTGTCGACCGTGCAGGCCCGTGACGATGCCGATCACCTGCCGCTCTTGATCGACATGAACCCGCAGGTTCCTTCGCGTATTGCGCACCTGATCGAGGGCACCGGGATTGATCCCGCGCCTGCGCTTGCCGAAATGGCGCAGCGGCTTGAAACCGCCGGAGCGACAGCGTTGGCAATGCCATGCAATACAGCACACCACTATGCACCGCAGATCGGCGCGGCGGTATCGGTTCCGCTGCTCAACATGGTCGATCTGGCCGTGGCGCGCGCTGCACAGACCATCGCACAGGGCGGCAAAATCGGCATTCTTGCGTCCCCAGCCACACGCATTGCGGGGGTGTTCGATGCGGCGTTGGAAAAGGCAGGACTCCGCGCGGTCTGGCCGGACAACTCTGACCGGATGTTGAGCGCGATCAGATCGATCAAGGCCGATGGGGCAACGCAGGACGCACAGCAAATTCTGTCTGACGCAACGCTCGAACTGACCGGCAATGGCGCAGCACTTGTGCTCGTGGCCTGCTCTGAATTCTCTCTCCTTGCCCCGACCCTCTCCGCCAGCGTTCCGATTATCGACACGATCGATGTTCTGGCCGACGCCATACATGACCACACCCTGACAAGATCGAGTTGACGCCATGGCCATAACCTATCTCAAGACTGCCGCGCCCCGCCCAGCCGTGGAAAACAAGGATGTTCGCGATATCGTCGCCATCATGCTGGCCAATATCGAGCGCGAAGGCGAGGCCGCGGTGCGCGGCTATGCCGAAAAACTCGACGGCTGGACCGGCGAGATCGTGCTGTCGGATGCCGAGCGCAAGGCCGCCTGCGATCGTGTGCCCGATGCGCTCAAGGACGACATCCGGTTCGCCCAGAAAAACATCCGTCGTTTCGCCGAGGCGCAAAAGGCGACGTTGGGCGAATGCGAGATCGAAGTGATGCCCGGCCTGATCGCCGGGCAAAAGCAAATCCCCGTTTCGAGCGCCGGGTGCTACGTGCCAGGCGGTCGGTACAGCCATGTCGCCAGCGCCCTGATGACAATCACCACCGCCAAGGTCGCGGGCGTAAAGCATATTTCTGCAGTGTCCCCCACCCGGCCCGACATCGGCATACCTGACCCGATCGTCTTTGCGATGGACCTGTGCGGTGCGGATTTGATCCTGAACCTCGGTGGCGTGCAAGGGATCGCAGCCATGGCGCAGGGGTTGTTTGGAGGCAAACCCGCGGATATTCTCGTCGGGCCGGGCAACAGCTATGTGGCCGAAGCCAAACGGATGCTGTTCGGAGAGGTGGGGATCGACATGTTCGCAGGCCCGACCGATTCACTGGTCATTGCCGATCACACCGCATCGGCGGATACCGTCGCTTGGGACCTCGTCAGTCAGGCGGAACACGGCATCGACAGTCCGGTCTGGCTGGTCGCGACCGACAAGGTGCTGGCCGAGGCCGTGCTGGACCGTGTCTCGGCCCTGATCGCCAGCCTGCCGCAACCCAACGCCGCTGCCGCCCGCACCGCCTGGGACGAACGCGCCGAAGTGATCCTCTGCGACAGCCGCGAAGAGGCCGTGCAGATTTCAGACCGCTATGCGCCCGAACACCTTCAGGTGCAGGCCGAGGATCTTGACTGGTGGCTTGACCGGCTTTCGGCCTACGGCTCGCTGTTTCTGGGCAAGGAAACCACGGTGGCTTTCGGCGACAAGACCTCTGGTCCGAACCATGTCCTGCCAACCAGCGGCGCTGCGCGTTACACCGGCGGCTTGTCGGTGCATAAGTTCACCAAGACCGTGACTTGGCAGCGCTGCAACGAAGACGCTTCGCACGAGCTGGCCTTGCGCACCGCGCGGATCAGCCGAGCTGAAGGCATGGAAGGGCACGCGAGGTCGGCCGAACTGCGCCTGCGACCCTAGAAGTACGCCCAAGCGCGATGGCCTTTCTCGAGGCCACCGCGCCGGTCCGTTTGGCGGATCACGACGTCTGTGGCAATCGACATCCCTACCGCCACCAGGCTGCGGAACAAAGATGAACGGATCTCTTCCAGGTGCCCCAAAGGGCTAACTCGCGCGTGGCGAGAACCGTATTGTCCGCAACCAGAAACACGAAGTACCCGTCCAGATAGTAGGCGCTGCCCAGATCAATGATCGAGGGGGCATCCGGCGATTCCCTGAAAGGTGTTTCAATCGCGGACGCAAAGTTCACCCTCTCGCCCTGTCATTTCAAATTGCGCAACGGCACTCGGTGTCGAACGCGCAGGCCAACGAGATCATCTCGCGGCATGTCACCCTGGTTCCTGCTCAATGGCGCATTGGGCAGCCCAGCTTGCGTGGTCCAAATTGAAAGTTGGCGTCCACTCAGTCGATGACACTATTCTATGAGCTACTAAGCTCGGCTTTGTTGCAGAGATCGCCGCACCGCTGATATCGTTGCGGTTTGTAGCATTCAGGAATTTGTGAATGCCGCACAAGCTCAACGCTGATCGTCGTGACAAGATCCCAATTCAAAGGCATCGGGTGACCAACTGGGCTGAATACAACGAAGGCCTGCGGCGACGCGGCGATCTGACTGTCTGGATCAGCGAGGACGCGCTTGCCTTGTGGTCGGCCCCGCGCCGAACCACGTGCGGCGGACAGCCGCACTACTCTGATCTGGCGATTGAGATGTGCCTGACGCTGGGCCTGGTCTTCAAGCAGCCGCTGCATCAAACCCAAGGATTGATGCGCTCCCTTGCGAGGCTGCTGGGGGTTGAGATCGCAGTGCCGGACTTTTCCACGCTCTCGCGCCGGGGCAATGGGTTGACGTTGCGCACAAAGCCGAGATCCAAGAGTGACAAACCAGTGCAACTGGTTGTGGACAGCACCGGCCTGAAGGTGATTGGCTTGAGGAGAAGCATAAAAACCGGGCGAAGCGTAAGAATTGGCGCAAGCTCCACCTCGGTCTTGATCTTGTCAGTGGCGAGATCGTTTGCTCCGATTTGACCACAGACGACATTAGTGATCCAACGGCACTGCCAGACCTCTTGGATCAAGTCGACGGTCCGGTTGATCTATTCCTCGCAGACGCGGCTTACGACGGCAGTTCAACCCGTGAACTTCTCGTCGAACGTTTTGGCACAATCGTCAAGATCGCGATCCGGCCCCCCAAAAACGCAACCTTACGCCCGAACGCGGCGCTTCACCCGCACCATCAATCCATGGAAATGAAACCGCTGCGGCATTCGATCTGCCGACTTCGCAGAACCAATGCCAGATGCGAAATGGCCAGCGCAGGTGCTGCGCTGGCCTTTGGTTCAAAGTGTGACCCAAAACTGAAACGCCAGACCGGCCGCGAACGAACCTGAAAGCGCGATGCCAAGGTACAACAGGAACACCGGGCGCTTGACCAGCGCCCAAACCGCGACGGCGGCGGGCAGTGAGGTCACACCACCTGCGACAAGAAACGCCAGCCCGGCACCGGGTGCCATGCCCTGTCCCATCAATCCGCCAACCAAGGGAAGCGCGGCATAGCCGTTAAGGTAGGCAGGAACGCCGACAAGCGTTGCAATTCCGATCGGGGCCAAGCCTGCGCCACCCAGTGTTTGGGCCACCAGGTCTGCGGGCAGCCATGCCAGCATCAGGCTTTCCAGTACAAAGGCAAGCGTCAGCCATTTGGCCAGGAACAGCGTTGTCTTGATACCTTCCTTGGCAAATTTAGAGACCCGCGCATTGTCGCGCCAGAACGCCCAGACGACCGGTTGTGCCGTGCGGACCTTGGCGCCACCACAGCCGCCGTTGCCGACATCTTCGCGCAGCGGGTTCGTCAGGCCACCGGACTTTGCCAGCAGATGCACAACCGTTCCGCCAAAAACGCCGAGACCAATGGCCGCGATGGTCTTGGCAATCGCGAATTCAACACCGAGAACACCGGTGGTCAAAACGAACATCGAAGGGTCCATGACGGGCGAAGCCAACCAAAATGCCATGACCGCCGATAAGGGCACACCCATGGCGAGCAATGCGGCGATCAACGGAATGACACCGCAGGAACAGAAGGGCGACAGGCCCCCGGCCAAAGCCGCGATCAGGATCATGACGGCAGGGGAGCCTGTAAAGGCCCGCGCAATCAACCCGTCCGCGCCGGTTGCGCCGGCATAGGCGGCAATGCCGATCGACAGCACCAGAAACGGAGCGACGTCCAACAGGTTGTTCGCGGTGAACTTTGCACTCTCTGCGCCCTGTTCTGGGGCGAACAGGAACAACAGGATCAAGATCCCCAAAGAGACCAACCAAACCCGTTCCTTTGACCAGATCCTGTGGGCCAAATCGACCGACCAATGCCGGGTGGGTTGCGTGAGTGTACTCATATCCATTCTCCTAGAGAAGTGGTTGTGATTGGTCGCAAAATTTTGACCGGGTATCAGGCGGCGTCATCTCTTGTCAGTTTCACGCCGACACAGCATTCGGCGGTGAGGAACGAAACGGTTTGCTGCATCACGTCAAAATCCACCCGATTGACGATTTGTCGCCCCATGCGTTCCTGAACCACTAGCCCCGCATCAACCAATGACTTCAGGTGGTGGGCGAGCGTCGAGGCGGGCATGGTCAACTCTTGGGCGATGTCGCCGACATTCAGTCCGTCATGCCCAGCCCGGACCAATAGACGAAAGATCGCGAGTCGGGCGTCATGACCAAGGGCGGCGAGAGCGTGAGCAACTGAGGTATTTGTATCCATGCATCAAACATAACTACATTTCTAGTTATGTAAAGACGTTTGTGCACAGCGGCCCAAATTTGCGTTAGCCTAGAGGTCCAATTCCACCGTGCCACCTGCCTGCGTTGCGCGGGATTGGCAGGTGATAATCGACGTCTCGCGTTGCTTTCCGGACAGAACCAGATCGCGATGTTCGACCTCACCGGTCAACAGCCCGCATTTGCAGACACCGCAAATCCCGTCGGAGCATTTGATATCAACGGCGAACCCGTTGGCTTGAAGCACATCCGCGATGCTCTGATCGGCAGGGATATCCAGATCGCGCCCTGACTTGGCAAGATGCACCCGGAAGGGATGGTTTACGTAGTCCGGTGTTTCGGGCACCGAGAAATACTCTAGGTGCCGGGCCTCTTCCGGGAAACCGGCCAGTTTTGCACGTGTCATGACGGCCTGCATATAGCGATCGGCCCCACAGGCATAAATATGCGAACCCGTCTGATAGGGTCCGATCAGCTGGTCAAAATCGGCGCGGCCACCTTCGTTCGAAACATGAAGGCGCACCTGATCGGCCCAGGGAAACTCAGCCAGTTCCGACAGGAACCCGGCATTCTCGCGTGACGGGATCGAATAGTGGAGTTCGAACTCTGCACCCTTGGGGTGCAATTCATGGGCCATCGCAATCATCGGCGTGACACCGATGCCGCCGCCCATCAGCAGGTGACGGCTGGCAGGTTGCGCAACCGGGAAGTGATTGATGGGCCGCGAGATGAAAATCTTGCGTCCTTCGCGAAATATCCGATGCAACAGCTGTGACCCGCCGCGACCTTCATCCTCGCGCAGCACGGCGATCTGATAGCGTGACCGATCCGCCGGGTCACCGCACAGCGAATATTGCCGCAGAAATTCCGGAGCCACCACAATGTCGATATGGGCACCCGCAGTCCATTCCGGCAGGTCGCTGCCATCCAGCGCGCGCAATTCATACTTGGTGATGCCCGGTGCCATTTCCTGTGCCAGCGCAATTTCTACATGTAGGACAGGGCTCGTCACATCTGCCTTGTATTCATGGGTCAGCCCTTCAGTTTGCCCGGCCTCAAGCCGTTTCTGGTATTCCTCGGCGGTGATCATCGCCTGATACGCTTCGATGCCCTGATCGCGATTCATCGGGAACGGATAGGCATAGGGGTGCGGGGCCAGATTGGCGGGATAGACCGCCAATGTCTGATCTTCGTATTTGAGTTCCAGATCCTTTTGCAATTCGCGATGATTGACCGGTGTTGGGGTGGGGTGATAGCCGCCATCCTCGCCCAGTTCCAAATCCCACCACCATTTCTTGACCGGGTTGATTGCGCCCTTGTCGAGCGCATCATCCAGCCACGCGAGCAAAGGGGCCGCCGATGGCATATTCATCGCCGCCCAGCGAAACGGCTTTTCCACAAACAGCCCTTCGAGGTTCCACGGGCAGGTTTTCATGCATCGTCCGCACATCGCCCCGCCTGGCTGCGTGACCCGGTAGGTGGTGCATTTCTGGCTGTCGGATTTCCAGATTTCATAGCCGTTGAACATCAGCTTTGGCCCTGCTGTGATCGCGCCGGATGGGCATTCGCGGGCGCATTTGTTGCAGGACTCGCAGAATTTCTGCAGGCCGAAATCAATTGGCTGATCATGGGTCATCGGCATGTTGGTGGTGACAGCGCCGGATTTCAGGCGGGGGCCGAGAAAGGGGTTCAGGATGACCTCACCAATGCGGCTGACCTCTCCCAACCCGGCGAGTAGCAACAAGGGCGGCTGCAACACCTCTCCATCCATCACCGAATGCGCTTTGGCCTTATAGCCCAGATTGCGCAGCTGCTTGGCCACCACACCGCCAATCAGCGAGAACCGCAGATAGGCCCGCATTGACTGGCTGACCGCGATCCAGTCGTCACCGCTGGCCCCTTCCATGGTTTCAAACCCCTGATCGATGATCATTGACACAGCCTGATCATGTTCGGGCACAATTGGCGCGCCAACGGCGTCATGAGAATACCATGTCCAGTCAGGGCAGGCCGATAGCCCGACCGCATCAGCACCCAGGAAATAGCTGGCCGCCTTGAGGTTGTCGGCGTTGCGGGCCGCGTCGACCGATTGCCGTTCCGCAGCAGGCTCGCCATCCTGCAACAGGGTGAACGCACCCAGCAGTCGACGTTGTGCAAATGACGGGGCCGCCTTGCGCACGTAATGCCCGCCCTTGGCGCTGTCTTGCAGGCGTTTGCCCATTTCGCCGAATTGCGCGCGCGCGAACATGTCGGCCCGCTTTGGCACGCGCGCCACGCGGTCTTCGTCGATGTAGGTCGTGGGTTCTGCCACCCGGCGCAGCGTCTCGAACGGGTGGCCCCCTGCAGCAAAGTCGCGGCTTTCAAACAGGTTCTCTGCCAGTGCAGGGCGCTTTTTCACCCTATTGCCGCTGGCCGACGGGGCGAGGGGCAGATCAGGTTGCATCTCAAACTCGGTGGTCACGACAGCAATACTGAAGCGGCTTCCGACATAGGGGTTCACCAGTTCGCCATTCTGGATGACCGCCAGACCCGAGGCGACGGCGAGTTGGTTCATGCATACATCCGATGTGCTTTGAGTGTGGGCCTGCGCGTCCCAACCCAGAAGCCGGATGTAGTTGGCCATCACCACCGCGATTTCAGATGCGAGGATACAGCCGCGATGGTCTTGGGCGTTCCGGATCCAATCGGCGCCGCGCTCGTCGGGTCGCGGATCGCGCTGGTGTTCGATCAGGATCGTCAGGGCATGGGTATGGGCGGCGATCGACTTTGGCGGAGCCTCCATCGATTCCCGCAGATCAGCCATCACCATGTCGATGCCCGAAGCCAGTGTCTTGGTCTGCTGCGTCTTTAGTGTATCCGCAAGCCGATCAATGTCGGGATTGCGAAAGGGTTGTTCCAGAAGAGACCCGGCGGGTAACCGGGCAATCCCCACCATCGAGGCATCGACAAATTGGCAGAAGGCCTTGATATGATTGGCCCGTTCGACCGGGTCATCCGGGCAGGTGGACTTGCTCTTGTTGACAAACCCGCCGCGGATCGCATCCATCACCGCCTGGTGGTCCCGCATCGCATTTACAATCGATGCCGGATCATCCTCGCGCGAGAATGACAACTGACGGGTTTCGGGAACCTTCGTAAGATCGGGCATGTCCGTCGCCCGTTTCAGCGTTTCAAGCGGGAACCGACCGAGATGGACCGGACGTTTGGCGTTGGAAAAGAAACGGGTCAATGAAGCGCTACCTGACTGCTGAGCCTGACATGATTGCGGCCAACCTATGCGGGAAGCACAACTTCGACAATGCAACAAAGTGCCGATGCACGCCGCGCAAACCAGTCCTATTCGCGGGTCAGAAACGCGCAGATTGCATCGATGGCCGTGCCGAGGTCATTTGAAGACGCATATTCTTCCGGAACATGGCTAACACCGCCTCTACATCTCACGAACAGCATCGCGATCGGGCAGAGGTCCGCCATCGCCGAGGCATCATGGGTCGCGCCAGATGGCAGCGTCAGGGCAGTGCCGCACCGCGCGGTCACGGCCTCGCCAAGCGCACGCGTCAGAACCGGGTCACAGGCCTGCGCGGGCTGCGCATAGGTGCGATCCATCGAAAGGTCGAGCGCCATTCGCGTTGCGGTTTTACTTGCAAATTCACGCAGCGCGGCAGAGGCTGTTTCACGAACGGCATCATCCGGCGATCGCAGCTCGACCGTCATCTGGACAACCTTTGGCACCGCATTGACCACGTTGGGATGCATCTGCAATGCGCCGACCGTGCCCCGCAAATCCGGTGTGGCCGATGCCAACCGGTTCACCTCTGTCACGATCGCCGCCGCGCCGACCAATGCATCGCGGCGTGAGGACATCGGTAATGTCCCGGCATGGCCGGTTTCCCCGGTCAAAGTGATCTGATGGCGTTCGATCCCGCAAATGGCCGTGACAACGCCAAGAGGCTTGCCCGCATCCTCAAGCACGGGACCCTGTTCAATATGGGTTTCCAAATAACCGATTGCGGTTCCGCGATCTCGTTTAAGGGATGTGACCGCATTCGGCGCGAGACCGAAGTCGACCATCGCCTGCCGCAGCGAAATCCCGGCCGTATCGACATAATCCAGAACCGCCGGATCAAATGTTCCAGCCAGTGCACGCGGCCCCATGAGCGCGGTAGGAAAACGCACGCCTTCCTCGTCTGCAAACGCCAACACCTCGACAGAATAGGGCAGGGTAGTGCCGTCTTGTTTCAGACGCTGCATCGCAAGGATTGGCAGCACAATCCCCATGATGCCGTCATAGGCTCCTCCTTGGCGAACGCTGTCCTGATGCGATCCCATATAGAAGGTTCCGCTGCCTTTCGGCCCGGGCTTGCGTCCAATCAGCGTTCCGGCACAATCGAGATTGACACTCAGGCCCGCCTCTTCCATCCATTTGGTCAAGAGTGCGACAGCCTGTTGATGCTCTGGTGTGAACGGCAGCCGGGTGACGCCTGCTCCGGATTCAGAGACTTCAGCGATCTGTGCCAGCCTGCTGGCGGCGACCTTGCACCAATCAGTCAAGGATCCGCTCCCTTTGGGTCAAGGTTGGCACCTGACGACTCCATTCCGCATAGTCCCCAGTCGTTGCGCGTCTATACAGGTCCTCCAACGCCAGAAGGGGTGTTTCGTGATAGTCGACGCGCAAGGTCAACGGGGCATGATCTGGCGAGACGATCAACAGGGCGGCGGATTGAAGCCCGCGCATGTCGCTCCCAGCTTCGTGACCGGCATTCAGGCTGGTCAGGAGGCGCTGGGCGAGGTTGTCCGTAACCTGTTCAAATGTTTCTGCCATCGCGCGCAGAACGTCCTTGTTGGTCAGCATATTGCCAGCGACGATGCCCCCGTTGATCGCGATGCTGCCGTTTTCTCGCAGGTTCTTCGTGCCGGTAAAGGCCGCGCCGTCGCCCGTTAGGCCCAGTGCGGAAAGCTGTCGATGATCTCGCCCGGAGTCGGCCATGACCACTTTGCACACGGCGTCCTCGGCCATTTGCCCTGACCTCATCGCCGCAAGAACATCTTCGCCCCAGAACGTGCTGGGTGACGCGCCTTGGCTGGCGCTCATGCCGGCGCGCGGATCTCCTCGCAACACCCAACCACCTACACACAGGCTGCCGGTGGCGGCAGCACCGCCAATGGCATCTGAATTCATGTCGCGCGCAAGAATTGAAAAGGTCATGGGGCCTCGGTTGAAACGTTCAGCCGTATTTATCATGATAAATTGACGAATGCAATTAATCATGATAAATGCAAACCCAAAACCACCAGGGAGATAGCACAATGAAACCTATGAACTGGACGCGCCGCGGCTTGTGCGCCGTTGCAGGGGCCGCGCTGGCCCTTGGGTCCTTTGCCTTGCCAACCTTTGCCCAGACACCGCCCGGCGTGTTGATCGTCGGCCAGATCGCCGAGCCGAAATCGCTGGACCCGGCCGCTGTTACGGCGGTGAACGATTTCCGTATTCTGGTGAACCTGTACGAGGGTCTGACCCGCTATAAGTCTGGTACGCTGGAGGTCGAACCGGCCTTGGCCGAAAGCTGGACGATCAGCGATGATGGAACCGAATATACTTTCACGCTCAAACCGGGCGTGAAATTTCACGATGGCACCGAATTCAACGCCCAGGCGGTCAAGTTCAATTTCGACCGCATGCTGGATGAAAGCCATCCGTTTCATAATACCGGCCCGTTCCCGCTCAGCTTTTTCTTTGGGTCGGTTGCTTCGACAGAAGTCGTTGATGATCTGACAGTCAAATTCACCCTCAACGCCCCCTATGCCCCGTTCCTATCCAATCTGGCCTATCCCACTGGCCTGATCGTTTCGCCCGCTGCGGTCGAACAACATGGCGCCGATTTCGGGCGTAATCCTTCCGGCACCGGGCCGTTCACCTTTGCCGAATGGCGCTCGAACGAGGCCGTGGTGCTTGAGCGCAACGCCGACTATTGGGGCGATCCCGCCGGAACCGATGTGGTGGTATTCCGCCCGATTACTGATGCCAACACGCGTGTGGCCGAAATGCTGGCCGGTGGCATCGACATGATGGTCGAGGTGCCGCCAACGTCGTTGTCGCAGTTCGAAGGCGATGCCTTTACCGTCGCGCAACAGGCCGGACCGCATGTCTGGTTCCTGATCCTGAACGCCAAGGAAGGGCCGTTTGCCGATGTCCGCGTCCGTCAGGCCGCGAACTATGCGATCAACAAGGAAGCGATTGTGAATGACGTTCTGGAAGGAACCGCAGAGGTTGCTGCCGGGCCGACGCCGCCAGCCTTTGCATGGGCCTATAACGCTGATCTCGAACCCTATCCCTATGATCCCGACAAGGCACGTGAACTATTGGCGGATGCCGGTGCAGAGGGCGCGGAGCTGAAATTCTATGTGACCGAAGGCGGTTCCGGCATGTTGGACCCGATTGCAATGGGAACCGCCATTCAGGCCGATCTCGCGGCTGTTGGGCTGAACGTCAGCATCGAAACCTACGAATGGAATACCTTTCTGGGCGAAGTGAACCCGGGGCTTGAGGGCAAGGCCGACATGGCCGAAATGGCCTGGATGACCAACGATCCCGACACGCTGCCCTATCTTGCCTTGCGTACGGGTGCATGGCCCGATCAGGGTGGCTTCAATTCGGGCTATTACTCCAACCCAAAGGTCGACGAACTGCTGGAAGCGGCGCGAACAGCGACGGATCAGGCAGAGCGCGCGCGCCTCTATCAGGAAATGCAGACCATCGTGCAGCAAGACGCGCCTTGGGTCTTTGTTGCCAACTGGAAACAGAATGCTGTCACCAGCGACCGTGTCGAGGGTTTCGGTCTTGAACCTTCGTTCCTGTTGCACCTGCAAGGTGTGACCAAGAACTGACCTGAATGAATGGGCTGGCATGGGTGGCCCATTCTAAATCTGGGTGGATGAACCGGAGTCCGGTGATATGGCAAGCTATATCCTGAAACGGCTGATCTCTGCGATCCCTGTGCTGCTGGGTATCACGGTGATCGTCTTTCTGATCATGGCGATGATACCGGGCGATCCGGCGACCGCGATACTGGGCGCCTATGCGACACCCGAAAACGTCGAAAAGCTGAACCGCGATCTGGGGCTGGATGCGCCGTTGATCCAGCGGTATTTCATCTGGCTTGGCAATATGCTGACAGGCGATTTTGGCCGTAGCTATTCACTGAACCGTCCGGTTCTGGATGAGATCACAGAACGGTTCAGCGCCACATTGATCCTCGCCGGGGTCAGCTTCGTGCTCTGCTCCCTCGTGGGTATTCTAGCGGGGGTTGTTTCGGCCGCGCGTCAATACGGCTTTGCCGACAAGGCAATCACATTCACGGTTTTGATCGGAATATCGGTCCCGTCATTCTTTCTGGGCATGATGATGATCCTGCTGTTCGCGGTGCGGCTGAAATGGCTGCCAGTCAGTGGCATGTACGCCATTTATGGGGGCGGTGATCTGTGGGACCTGCTTAAACATCTGGTGATGCCCGCTCTGGCCCTGTCTGCGGTCGCGACCGGAGTGATCGCGCGCCTCGCGCGGTCTGCAATGCTCGAAGTCTTGCGGCAGGATTACATACGTACCGCCCGCGCCAAAGGAGCTCCCGAACGACGCGTCGTGATGGGCCATGCTCTGCGTGCCGCGATGGTGTCGATCATCCCAGTGCTTGGCATTCAGGCCGGATTTGTGTTGTCCGGTTCGGTCTTTATCGAGATCGTGTTCCAATGGCCGGGCGTTGGTCGGATGCTGGTGGATGCGATCCTGAAACGGGACCTGCTGCTGGTGCAGGGGGGCGTCGTGTTCGTCGCCGCCTGTTATGTGATGTTCAACATCATGGTCGATGTCGCGCAGAGCATGCTTGATCCGAGGATCAAGACATGACGACGTTTCTCAAGCTGTTGTTTCGCAATCGACTGGCGGCAATGGGCGCGGTGGTGATCTTGGCGATCCTGTTGCTGGTCCTGCTGACACCGCTCTTGCCGTTGCAGGATCCAGATGTCACCGCGACGGCGGATCGATTCCAGCCGCTGTTTTCACCGGGTCATCTGCTGGGAACAGACCATCTTGGCCGGGATCAACTGGCGCGGCTGTTGCACGGCACCCGGCTGAGCCTTGCTGTCGGCATCGCCGCCGCCGCAATCGCCGGAACCATAGGCTCGGCCATTGGCATTATTGCAGGGTACTTCGGTGGCAGAGTCGACAACATCATCATGCGCGGTGTCGATATGTTGATGGCCTTTCCCTACATCCTGCTGGCGCTGGCCATTGTCGCGGCTCTTGGCCCCGGCCTGATGAACGCGCTGATCGCGGTGGCCGCCGTGAACGTGCCATTCTTTGCCCGGAACATCCGAGGGATCACAGTGGGTTTGGCCGGGCGAGAGTTTATTGACGCCGCGCGGCTGGCCGGAATGGGGCACACAAGGATCATTCTATCGGAATTGCTGCCCAATGTTCTGCCGGTCATCATCATTGCGATGTCCACGACTGTGGGCTGGATGATCCTCGAGACTGCGGGCCTCAGCTTTCTTGGTCTTGGGTCGCAACCACCGCAGGCCGATCTTGGCTCCATGCTGGGCGAGGCGCGCTCGGCGCTCATCACCTATCCGTTCACGTCCGTCGTGCCAGGCGTGATGATTTTCCTGATCGTGATGTCGATCAACCTGCTGGGCGACGGGGTGCGCGATGCGCTTGATCCACGCCTGCGCTCCGGCGCGCTGAGCCGTCCGCGTGCGACGACACTGGTTGATCGCAGCGGCCCGGTTCCGCCAGCGACGGATGACTTGTTGGCAATCCAGGACCTGCAAACGCAGTTCCATGTCGGTAACCGCATCTACAAGGCTGTTGGTGGCGTCAGCCTGTCGGTCAGGCCGGGCGAATGTCTTGGCGTCATTGGGGAAAGCGGATCGGGCAAATCCGTCACGGCGCTTTCGGTCATGGGGCTGGTCGCCTCGCCGCCCGGTGTCATCACTGGCGGCGCGGTTTGGTTTCGGGGTGAGGACCTGCTCGGTGCGCCCTACGAGGCTCTGCGCCAGAAACGCGGTGATCGCGTCGCCTATATCTTTCAGGATCCGCTTTCGACGCTTCATCCGCTGTATAAGGTCGGGGATCAGTTGATCGAGGCAATCCAGAGCCACCAAGCCGTCAGCCGGAGCGAAGCGCGCGCCAAGGCGGTCAATCTGTTCAAGGCCGTGCGCATCCCCAATGCCGAAAGCCGTATCGAAAATTATCCTCATGAAATGTCAGGCGGCATGCGGCAGCGGGTTGGGATCGCGATGGCGTTGGCCAATGATCCGGATGTCATTATCGCGGATGAACCTACTACCGCGCTGGATGTTACTGTTCAGGCGCAAATCCTCGCGCTGCTGGATGATTTGCGACGCGACCGGGGTCTGGCGATCATCTTTATCACCCATGACTTTGGCGTCGTTGGCCAACTCTGCGACCGGGTTGCCGTGATGTATGCCGGACGGATTGTCGAGGAAGGGCCGACGCAGGCCATACTCGATGCACCCGCGCATCCCTATACCAAGCGGTTGATCGCTTGTGTGCCCGAGCTGGGGCAAGGGCAGCGCGAGCTTGCAGCCATTCCCGGTCTCCCGCCATCGGTCGATGACCTGCCTCCCGGTTGCGCCTTTGCGTCGCGATGCACCAAGGCAAAAGAGGATTGTCGCTTCGGGGATTTAACCCTTTCCGGGACGTTGGGACGCTCGGTGCGGTGCCTTCATCCCGAGGAGGCGATCTTATGACGGCGCTCAAGATCAGCAACCTATCCAAGACCTTTCCGCTCAAGAAACCACTTTTTGGCAAAGCCCGCGAAGGGGTGCGGGCTGTGCGCCCGATGTCATTTGAGGTTGCCACCGGCGAAACCCTTGGCGTCGTCGGGGAGTCCGGCTGTGGCAAATCCACCTTTGCGCGGATGCTTGTCGGGCTGCTGGAACCTTCGACCGGGCAGATCGAAATCGAGGGCAAGGCCTTGGACAACGCCGACCCGGCGGCGTTCGGCAAGGTGATCCAATATGTCTTTCAGGACCCGACCAGCAGCCTCAACCCGCGCAAGACCATCCGGCAGGTTGTCGAGGCGCCTCTGAAACGTCTGCACGGGATGGGCAAGGCTGACCGGGATGCCCGCATTGCCGAGATTTTTGACAGCGTGAACCTGCGGCAGGAATTCCTGACCCGCTATCCGCACGAATTTTCCGGCGGTCAGGCGCAACGTATCGGCATCGCCCGCGCGCTTGCCGCTGCCCCTCGGATTATCGTGCTGGACGAGCCGGTGTCGGCGCTGGATGTTTCCGTTCAGGCGCAGGTGCTCAACCTGCTGGCCCGTCTGAAGGCGGAATTCAACCTGACCTATCTCTTCATCAGCCATGATCTCGCCGTTGTCGAAGCAGTCAGCCAACGTGTCGTGGTGCTGTATTTCGGATCGGTCGTGGAAATCGGCAAGGCCGAGAACATTTTCAAAGCGCCCAAACATCCTTATACAAAACTTCTGGCTGACAGTGCCCCGGTTGTGGGGCGACCGCTGACAGCACCAGAGCAAAAGGACAGCGAACTGCCCGACCCGCTGAATCCGCCGCCGGGTTGCGCCTTTGCTGGCCGCTGCCCCCGCGCCACGGATCTTTGCCGACGGGACGAGCCGACGCTGACCCAGATGGGAGACGACCAGTTTGCAGCCTGTCACCACCCGATCCAAGGGTGAACCGAAACAAAGCCGCCCTGTGCGTGTTGCCGAAGCCATCAAGGATTGGGTGGTCGAGCAAGGGTTGCAGGTCGGAGATCGGCTGCCGAGCGAGCCGGAACTGATCAGCCGGTTCGGCATGGCTAAGGGTACGATCCGCGAAGCCATGCGCATTCTCGAGGCGCAGGGTCTGGTCAAGACCCGCTCCGGGCCCGGCGGGGGCTGCTTCGTGCACGAGGTGTCCAAAGAGCGCGCGCGCGCCTTGCTGGGCAACTATTTCTACTTCAAGGACCTGACCATCGCCGACATCTACCAGCTGCGCCGCGTGCTGGAGCCGGAACTGGCCGCACAGCTTGCGGGCCAGTTGCCCGAAGATATCCTCGCCCAGCTTGAGGCCAATATCGGGGCCTATTCCGAGCCGGCTAAGACTCTGGATGACGAGCGCGAGCAGCACATTGCCTCGTTGAGGTTTCATGCGCTTCTGGCGGCACAATCTGACAATGACCTGCTGGCGTTTCTCATCGATTTCATGGTGAATATCCTGTCGGATCTGACCGTCTATCGCCGCTTGTATTCTCCGCCCAACATCCAGCTCTGGGCAAACGGACGCGACTATCAAATGCGGTTGGTCGAGGCGTTGCGCCGTGGCGATGCGGACGAAGCGCGCCAGATCATGCGAAATCACATGGAAACCGCGCAGGAACTGATGGAAGGTCAGGAGGCGGAGATGCAGCGCCGGTTCATTTCTGAGTGAACCTTTGTTGGCGGGGTGCTCGCTGTAGTGTGCTGGGCATCAACGTGCATCGCTGATTTGACACGCGGTAAGGGCCTGCTCTGGGTTGGACGAAACCCAAAGCGGCCGATGTGCTGATCGATTCATTTTGCAGTTTCGAAGATGATGTTGCACCGTAACAGGCGCCACTGTCTTGTATTCTTACGAATGAATTGCCCAGCAATCCCAGCGGCAAGGTGCTGAACCGCGACCTTCTTGCTGCTGCCATAACCACAGGAACCGCAGCATGAGCGAGAAACTTCTTTACGAACAGGACGGCCACGTTGTTACGATCACCTTCAACATGCCCGAAACACGCAATGCGCTGACCGACATGGATCTTTGCGCCGCGATTCTTGACACGATGCACAGGATTAATACCGATCAGTCGGTGCGCTGCGCCATCGTGACCGGGGCGGGCAAGGCGTTTTCCTCGGGCGGTAATCTCAAACACATGCAAGAGAAAACTTCGATCTTTGGGGGCGACGCCGTCGACGCCAAGGATGGGTATCGCAACGGCATTCAACGGGTCGCCAAGGCGATGTGGGAATGCGAGGTGCCGCTGATCGCCGCCGCCTATCAGGGCGCTTGTCATCAGACCAAGGACCACGAAGAAGCCGTGGCGTCATTGCTGGAAAAGCGCGAAGCAGAATTCACCGGTCGTTGACTTGAACCCCCTTTGGCAGAGGCCAGAACAATGGGCACCACGTTTTCAGATTTTCTCCACGACACCAAGTATGATGATCTGCCCGAGGAGGTCCGGGCCTTTGCCCGGCGCTGGCTGCTTGATCTGGTCGGAGTGGCAGCGGGAGGCAGTCAGACCGGACTATCTCGGATCATCCGGGATCACGCCGCATCGCAATTTGGCGCCGGTGGGAAATCGGCCCGCATGTTGTTTGACGGCCGCACCGTCAGCCCCGCGGGCGCGGCGCTCGCAGGCGGCATGACCATAGACGCCCTTGATGGCCATGACGGGCACAAGTTGACCAAAGGCCACGTGGGCTGCGGAGTTTTCCCCGCGCTTCTCGCTATGTCAGAGGCCGAAAATCAGACTGATGGTGCCGAGTTTCTGACTGCGCTGGCAGTCGGCTACGAGATCGGTACGAGGGCAGGGCTCGCGTTGCATCGCACCGCAAGTGACTATCACACGACCGGGGCCTGGATCGCGGTGGCGTGTGCGGCGCTTGGCGCGCGTGTTCTGGGGCTGGATGCCACCCGGACCCGCGAGGCAATCGGGATTGCCGAATACCACGGCCCGCGCAGCCAGATGATGCGCTGCATAGACCACCCGACCATGGTCAAGGATGGCTCCGGTTGGGGCGCGATGACCGGCGTGTCGGCGGCGTATCTTGCGGCAGACGGGTTCACTGGGGCGCCCGCGATCACGGTTGAAGGGGATGACGTTTCTGACCTCTGGTCCGACGTCGGGATTAAATGGCGCATTTTCGAACAGTATTACAAACCCCATCCTGTCTGCCGTTGGGCGCAACCCCCACTGCGCGCTGTTCTGGACTTGCGCGCAAGACACAACCTGACCTCGGATCAGGTTGAGCGCATCGAGGTCACGACTTTTCATCAATCGCTTCGTCTGGCTGTGCGTTGCCCGCGCACAACCGAAGAAGCACAATATTCTACGTCGTTCCCCACCGCAGTGGCCATGGTCCGGGGTGATGTCGGCCCCGACGATGTCGCCCAAGGGGCGCTCTCTGATCCCGAGATCCTGCGCCTGTCGGAAAGTATGATCGTGACCGAAAGCGATGCCTATAATGCCGCGTTTCCGGGCAATCGCATTGCCCATGTGTCGCTGGTGCTGAAAGATGGCCGACGGCTGACCTCTGATCCGACCGAAGCCAGCGGCGACCCTGAGACCCCAGCATCGTTGCAAGACGTACGAGAAAAATATTATGCATGGGCAAGCCCGGTGATTGGCGCCGCGCGAACCAAGGCGATTTCCAAAGCCATCGACGCGCTTGGCACGGGTGCTGACAATACGCTGCCTGATCTCATTCTCGCACCTGCAGAGGGACCTGATACATGAACGATCCCGTTCTCTACGAAACGCGCGGCGCGGTCGCCATCCTGACACTGAACCGCCCGGAGCAGCGCAATTCGGTCAACATCGATCTGACCCACGCCTTGCGCGCTGCGCTGGCCCGGTTGGAGGCCGACGAAACGGTGCGCGTCGCGATCCTGACTGGGGCGGGCAATGTGTTCTGCGCGGGTATGGATCTGAAGGCGTTTCTTGACGGCGATGGCGAAACCATCCTTTCGGGCGAAGGGCGATTTGCAGGGTTTGTACAGGCCAAGCGCACCAAACCAATAATAGCAGCCGTCAACGGACCCGCGCTGGCCGGTGGATGCGAACTGGCGCTCGCCTGCGATCTGATCGTCGCCAGCGAAACAGCGTTTTTTGGTCTGCCTGAGCCCGGCGTCGGTATTTTTGCCGGTGCTGGTGGTCCATTCCGACTGGCGCGGAAAATCCCGCTCGGCAAGGCGATGGAGCTTGTCCTCACCGGTGACCGGCTGTCGGCACAGGACGCCCATGCGTATGGCATGGTCAATGACCTCTCTGCACCTGACAAGGTTCTGGATGCGGCGGTATCGCTTGCCGAGCGGATCATCAGAAACGCCCCGCTTTCGGTTTCGGCATCGCTCGAACTGATGCGCGCCGCGAGCCAAGAGGCGGAACAGAACCTCTGGGCGATGAATGATCGCCTTTGGACTGACGTGGTGGCGTCCGATGATGCGCGTGAGGGGCCCAGTGCCTTTATCGAAAAGCGCGCACCTCAATGGAATGGGCGCTAGACGCCTGTACCGTTCGGTTCCCGAGCAATTTCCAGATTAGGCGCGCTAACGGATTCAGCCGGCCATATTCCGCCCGGTGAGGACCTCCGCGTGACGTATGTTGGACAACGTGGGGTGGCGTTTCAGCTTTGAGAGAAATTGTGGTATCGTTTGGCAGGTTCGCCAGCGATGACCGACCAGATTTTATGCAGATTGATTCTGGAGGACCCGCACCGCCGTGACCGGCCAAGCCGGTCGTCGGGATTGGTGATACGTAATCCTGCCGCCGCTGCGGGATCGTGGGGACCGAAATCCTCGCACAATGATCAGGAGGAACGGAGCCGTGTCCGAAACCCGCCCTGTGTCCACTCCGATGGAGGCCAGCGCCGAGGCATCCCAATTAGCCTTGCCTGAAACAACCCTTCCACAAGGCGGTGGTGCGATCCGGGGGCTCGACGAGCGGTTCGCAGTCAATGGCGCGAACGGAACCGCCACCTTTACTGTGCCCTTGCCGGTGTCTCCTGCGCGTGGTGGTGAACCTGCGCTGACGCTGAGCTACAGTTCGGCGGCGGGAAACGGCCCTTTTGGGTTGGGGTGGAGCGTCGATATCCCTTCGATCTCGCGCCGGACCGATCGTGGACTGCCGCAGTATCGGGATGCAGAAGATAGCGACACATATGTGATCTCGGGGCTTGAGGATCTGGTGCCCGCGCGAGATGGGGCGGGATCGTTGATCGAAACGACGCGCGCCGACGAGACGGGTCAGGCCCATCGGGTCCGACGTTATCGGCCGCGCATCGAAGGGTCGTTTTCACGGATCGAGCGTTGGCAGGATCTGTCAAACGGAATTCTGCACTGGCGGGTCACGACGCGCGACAATGTGACTTCGGTTTACGGTGCGGGGCCAGAATCCCGGCTCGCTGACCCCGAGGCACCTGCCCGCATCTTTCGTTGGATGTGCGAGCGGCGTTATGATGATCGTGGCAACCTGACGCTCTATGAATTCAAGGCAGAGGATCGCGACGGTGTCGCGGAAACGCCCGCCGAATTGCATCGCCTCAGCGGCGCAAGCACTGTGGCGCAGATTTACCCCAAGCGTATCCTTTATGGGAACCGCACGCCCTACACGCCGGGTGATCCGTTGCCGGACGAAACAGGGTTCCGCTTTCAGACAGTGTTCGACTATGGTGAGCATGACGACGCGGTGTTCGATGATATGGGCGGGGGTCAGCTCGGCTATGCCGCCGATCCACAACCGGGCGATGGCGGCACGTGGGAAGCGCGACCCGACAGGTTCTCGGCGTGTCGCAGTGGCTTTGATATCCGGACGTATCGCCGATGCCGGAGGGTGATGCTGTTTCACGCCTTTGATACGCCTGAACTCGTGCGGTCGGTCGATCTTGAGTATGACGACGCATCCGGTCTTTCGCAGCTGATCCGTGCCACGACACGCGGCTACATCCGCGACGGGGCGGGCTATACGGCGCGCGCGATGCCGTCGCTGTCGTTTGAGTATGCGACCCATGCCTGGCAGAATGAGGTTCGCGCGCTTGGCCCTCGTGATATCGCCGGTCTGCGCGCGGGGCTTGCGGATGACGCACGGCTGTTCATCGACCTCTATGCCGAGGGTTTGCCCGGTATGTTGACCCGTTCGGACAGCACCTGGCACTTTGCGCGCAATCGGGGCGGTGGGCAGTTCGGGCCACAGGAAGCCGTTGATCCTTTGCCCGCGCTGGCGACGGGGGCCAGCAACCTGATCGATCTCGGCGGTGACGGTCGCCAGAGGCTCGCAAGCCGCGATACCTGCCCGCGTGGTCAATACACGTTGGAACAGGATGAAACCTGGACCGCGTTTGCCCACATACCGCACGCGGTCAATCGATCTGCGGATACGCCCGACGCTCGCCCTGTCGATCTGACCGGCGACGGGCGACCTGATTTGCTGATCACCGAAGGCGAGAGCCTGGTTTGGTACGAAAGCAGGGGCGCCGATGGCCACGCACCTGCGCGAGTCGTGGACCTCTTGGATGACGAGGCGCGCAATCCTCGGGTGGTGTTTTCGGACCCCGAACAGTCGGTGCTGCTGGCTGACATGACCGGCGACGGGCTCAGCGACATCGTGCGGGTGCGCAACGGATCGATCAGCTATTGGCCCAACTGCGGTTATGGACGGTTTGGGCTGCGCGTGGACATGGCCGACGCACCATTGCTTGACGCGCCCGACCGGTTCGACCCGTCACGCCTCAGACTGGCCGATATCGACGGCACCGGCCCTGCGGACCTGATCTATTTGACCGACCGCGCGCAGATCTGGCGCAACCTCTGGGGCAATGGCTGGACAGAGGCCCCGATCGAGATTGCTGGTCTGCCGCATCATGCTGATGCCCGTATCGAAACGGCGGATATTTACGGGCAGGGAACGACCTGTCTTGTCTGGTCTTCGGGCCTGCCTGCGGATGCTGCTGCGCCGCTGCGCGTGGTTGACCTGATGGGCGGGCGCAAGCCGTATCTGATGACAGGATATAGCAACGGATCAGGCGCCGAAGTTGCGGTCGAGTATCGTCATTCCACGGCCTATTACCTCGCCGACCGGGCCGAGGGCCGACCATGGCTGACCAAGTTGCCATTCCCGGTTCATCTCGTTTCGCGGGTGGAAACCCGCGATCTGGTGGCGGAAACTGCGCGGGTTGAAACGTTTTCCTATCACCATGGTCATTACGACACGGTCGAGCGAGAGTTTCGTGGATTTGCGCGGGTCGACCGGCGCGACTCCGAGACGGCGCGCCACTTTACCGCCACCGATGGCGGCGAAACAGAGCCCGACCCACTGGATCAGGCCCCTGTTCTGACCCGCACCTGGTATCACACCGGAGATGGCCCGGATGCGCGGCACCTGCCACGGGGTCTGCAATCCGAGTACTTTCGTGATCCCACCCATCCCGAGCCATCCCTGCCGCCTATCGATCTGCCTGCAACCCTTGATGCCGAGACCGCGCGCGAGGCGGCGCGTGCGCTGAAAGGCAAGACGCTGCGCGAGGAGGTTTTTGCCGAGGACGGCGCGCCCCGCGCAGCGATCCCGTTGACCATTGCCAACACCCGCCATCGGGTAACCCGCGTGCAGGATCGGGCCGACAATACGCCGTCGGTGGTGTTCGCGACGGTGGCTGAGACTTTGACCCTGCATGTGGAGCAGGGGCTTTCAGAGCCACGCCTGTCGCATACCCTAACGCTGGCAGAAGACACATTGGGCAATCCGGTGCGCACCGCGAACGTGGTCTATCCGCGCACCAATGCCGACCCCGCCATTCCTGCGCAAGCCCGAGCCGAGCAGGCAAGGCTGCGCATCACTAGTCAATCCACGACCTACTCCAATGAAATCGATACGCCCACTGCCTATCGTCTGCCCGTCGCCGTCGAGGAGCGGAGTTTTGAGATCGGGGGGATAGCGCCAACCGGAGAGCTTTTCGAATTGAGGGCGCTTGACGCAGCCATCAGCGGCGCTGCGGGCATACCCTTCGAAGCCTCGCTATCGGGCGCGCCTGAACGCCGAATGATTTCCGCCATGCGAACCGAGTTTTGGGATGAGACGGGTACAGTCGCATTGTCTTTTGGTTCCATCGCGGCCCGGGTGCTGGCGCGCCGCAGCCTTGCATTGGCCTTCACGCCCGGTTTGTTGAGCGAGGTCTACGGGACCGATGTTGACGCGGCGGCGATGGCGACTGCGGGCTATGAAAACATTGATGGAGAGTGGTGGCGCCCGACCTCTGTTGTCCACTATGGTCCGTTCTTTCAACCGGTCTCGGTCGAGACGCCGTTTGGCGATGTGGCCAGTCTGACACGCGATGCGGACGCGCTGTTGGTTGAGAGCCGCACCGATTTTGTCGGCAACGTGTCGCAGTTCATCAACGACACGCGCACCTTGTCGCCTGTCGAGAAGATCTCGCCCAATCTCAATCGCACGCAGTTCCGCACCGACGAGTTGGGTTTTGTGATCGCGACCGCGCGACTTGGCAAGGGGACCGAGGGCGATACGCTGGCGGACCCGACCGTGCGCCACAGCTATGACCTTGGGGTGTTTTCGGGGTCCGGTCGCCCCAATTTCGTGCGCACTGAAACAAAAGAACGCCATGGGCCGGGCAGCCCGATACGTGTCAGCATCGAATACACCAACGGTGCGGGTGGCGTGCAAATGACCAAGCGCGAGGCCGAACCGGGGCTTGCACGCGTGCGGACCCCCGGTGGCGTGGTCGAGATCGACACAACCCCTGCACTGCGATGGGTGGCTTCGGGTCGGATTGTGCAGAATAACAAGGGCAACCCAGTCAAGGCCTATGAGCCCTATTTTTCGCCTAGTCCGGAGTATGAGACCGAGTTGGATTTAGTTGAGGTTGGTGTCACCGCGCTTAGGCATTACGATGCTTTGGGCCGCGAAATCCGGACAGACTATCCCGACGGGACGCTTGAGCGGGTCAGCTTTACGCCGTGGCTGGTGGTGCGTCACGATCGCAACGACACGGTGCTCGACAGTGACTGGTACGCCGCACGGGGTGCACCCGATCCGGCGCTTGATCCCGAACCGACCCTCCCGGAGACACGGGCGGCGTGGCTCGCCGCCGCACATGCCGATACACCCACGCGCGAGCATTTTGACACCTTGGGCCGGTCGGTGGCGACGGAAACCGATCCCGGTGGCGGCACAACGCAGACGGTGCGCACAGTCATCGACATTTCGGGGCGCAGTCGCGAGGTGATTGATGCGCGCGGCAATTCGGTCATGCGTTACGTGTTTTCGATTACTGGAGAACGCGTCGCCCAAAACGGCCCTGACAGCGGCGCGCGGCGGCTGTTTCCGGATGTTCTTGGCCGGGTCGTTCTGGGCTGGGACAGTCGGGGGCACAGGACACGGACTGAGTATGACGCCCTTGATCGACCTATTCAAAGCTGGCTCAGCGTTGGTGGTGGTGCCGAGGTTCTGGTCTCGCGGCTGGAGCATGGCGATGGCCCGGATGCCCCTGCCGATGCAGAGGCGCGCAACCTTCGAACACGGCTCTATCGCCGGTTTGATCAGGCCGGGCTGCTAGCGCACGAGGCATTTGATTTCAACGGCAACCTGACACGCATGGCGCGTAGGTTGGTTTCGGCAACGACTGGTATCAGCGACTATGACCTGCCTGACCCCGAGACCCCGCTTGAGACCGAGATTTTCATCAGCGAAACCGTCTATGATGCGCTTTCGCGCCCGGTGCGGATCAGCACCCCTGCCAGCGCGGGTATGTCCGCATCGGTGATCACACCAAGCTATAACGAAGCCCGGGTGCTTGATGGTATCGCGCTTGCGGTGCGCGGTGGCCCGAGCCAGCCGCAGATTAACAACATCGATTATGATGCACATGGCAGGCGCATGGCGGTCGATTATGCCAATGGCACAAGAACCGAGCAGATTTTCGATCCGGAAACCTTTCGGCTGACGCGTTTGTTAACGCTGCGGGCGACGACGCCGTTGCAGGACCTGAGCTATACCTATGATCCAGTCGGCAATGTCACCGAGATCAGCGATGCCGCACAGGCAGATGTCTATTTCGCCGGTGCGGTCGTGGGCGCGCAAAGACAATTCCGGTACACGCCTCTCTATCGGCTGGCGCAGGCGACGGGTCGCGAGCATGTCGGATTGAACCGCCCGCCGGGACCAGAGGACCCCACGCGGAGCGGCCTTGCACATCCCGGCGATGGCGTCGCCTTGCGCAGTTACGTGCAGGGTTATGATTACGATCTGGCGGGCAATATTTTGGAGATCGTGCATCGCGCGGGTGTCGGGGCCTTTGCCGAGCAGTGGCGACAGACCGCTACATACGCGGGCGGGTCCAATCAGCTGATCGACACCACCGCCGCTGGGATCACCGAGAGCTTTTCCCATGACAGTCATGGCAACATGGCGTTGCCGCATCTCGACCTTACGGAATGGGACCAGAACGACCGCCTGCGCCGAGTGGTGCGCGGGACAGCCGAGGCGCATTATACCTATGATGCCGATGGTGTACGTGTCCGCAAGACCGAGATCCGCGGCGCGGTTCGAGAAGAGCGCCTTTATCTTGGTGGGTTCGAGCTCTTCCGCCGCCATAGCGGCACAGGGCTCGTGATCGAGCGTGAAACGGTGCACCTGATGGATGGTGAAAGCCGCTTTGCACTGGCCGAGACGGCAACGATCGATACGACTGCCCCCGCCGGGGTCGGGCTTACGTTGATGCGCCATCAGTATCACGACCATATCGGTTCGGCCGCGTTGGAGCTTGACGAGGCCGGGGCGGTGATTTCCTACGAGGAGTACTATCCCTTTGGTGCGACCGCCTACCAGGCAGGGCGCGATGCGACCGAAACCCGGCGCAAGACCTATCGCTATGTCGGCACCGAACAGGATGATATCACCGGCCTCTACCACATGGGGGCGCGATACTATGCGCCGTGGCTGGGCCGCTGGACGGCGAGTGATCCCGCTGGGCTGGTCGATGGTCCCAACCTGTACCGCTATGCACGCAACAACCCGATGCGGATGAGCGACCGGCAGGGCACGGATCCCGATGACGAGGTCGAAGTGGGGCCGCTGCGGCTCAGGAATATCCGCATTGATGTGTCCGGCGGGGTCGGGACGACGCCGGGCGGGATTCCGATGTTCCTGCCGCCGCGCCCCGGTCCCCGATTGCAATTCTCTGGTTCGCTCAGCCTGGCCCCGATGCCGCCGTCGCTGCCGATGGATGTGCCATCGCCGGATGCAATGCCGCCACCGCGTTCTGACGAAGCGGATGGCGAAGGTGACACCGACAGCGGCACCCCGGTGCGCGCCGAGGCGACGGCGGTCATCTCATCGGATGCTGATTCCGGCACGATCACCGCCAGCACCGAGGCCTTTGGCCTCGTGGGCACCATAGGTTCCGGGGTCTGGGCTTCGCTGCACGCGACGGGCACCTTTACCGCGCCAACACCTGACAGTCCTTCGATCGATCCCTATCTCTTTGCCCGTCACGCGACCGGGCAGGGGCGGTTCTTTGGTTCGGTGCAAGTCCCGGGTCTGACGCTTGGCACCTACTCCGGTGATTTCACGCTCAGGCCTTATGGCCAGTTCGGCTTCAACGCGGAGATCGGGACCATCGGAAACATTGCGCGCCTCAATCTTGATGGGTCGGGGCAACTGCGCGAGGGCGGTGTGGATCTGGAAGCAACCGGGCAGCTGCGCCTCTTTGGCTATCCGCAGCTGCGTCTTAATGTCGAAGGCTCGATCGAAAGCACGGGTGACTACAGCTTTACCGGCGGTGCACAGGGGCTGATCTTTCCGACCCCGCTGCCCATTCCCACAACCTATGCCTTTGGCAGCTTTAGCGCGTCATCCGGCGAGGGCTTTTCAGGACAGGCGCATCTGATCGGGCTTGGCCCGCTGATCCCGTTTCCGGATATTACCGATCCGGCGCCACTGCCAGCGGCGGCGCGGGATCTCATCAATCCACCGGCGGGTCCTTCGATCCGGCCACTGGTTCTCGGTTACGGATTCTTTGACTACCGCCGTGGCCGTTTCAGCGGCGTTTCGGTGGGCGGTGTTCTGTTTGAAGACACTCGCGAGGGTGGCAATCCCATTGGCGTTCCCGGCATCGGCGGTTCCGCCGTGGTCGCATTTTAAAGGCGCAGATCAGTGCGCAACTAGCAACAGGAGGTCGCTCCCATGCCTTTGACAGGTTCGCTGACCATAGGAATGCGCGGCGAGACGGTCGCGCAACTGCAAAAGGCGCTGCGCGCGCTCAACTTGCGTGTCGAGGATCGCGAAGGGATTTTTGGCGACAGCACTCGCCGTGCGGTCCTTGATTTTCAGCGGCGGCACCAGCTTCTCGCGACTGGCAGCTTCAACCCGTCTGATCTGGCTGCGCTTGTCACGGCATTGGGCGATGATCCATTTCGGGCGCTTGATCCCAACCCGGACAGGCCCGACCCCAACGATCCAAGGGAACCTGTACCCAACCCGCCCCGTACCGACGGTTCTGCGTTGATCGTGACCGGCTTGATCCTGCATCCCGATGGCAAACCGATCCGCAGTGCGGTCGTGGCGGGTGTGGCCAAGGGGATCGTGGCCGCAGATGACAAGGATATCGGGTCGGCGCGAACGGATGCCGAGGGGCGATACACATTCAAGGCCGAAGTGGAGGCCGGCAGTATTGATCTGGTGGTCGAAGTGCGGCCCCCTCGCGGCAATGGCCGCGTCACCCGATCGCCATTGATCATCGGGGCGACCGGCAATCGGACGGTGGATTTGGTGGTCAATGCGCCTGACGCATACCCGGCCCAGAACGAGTATGACGAAGTTGCTCGAAAGCTGGAGCCACTGATCGATGGCGTAAATGATCCGTCACAGCTCGACATCGATTCTGTCTCGATGTTGCATGCGAAAACGGGGATTTCGCCGGTACGCATCTCGCACTTCCTTAAGTCACAGGCGTTTGCCCGAGATGGCGGGGCCGATGCGCAGGTCTATTACGGTCTCTTCCGGGCGAACCTTCCGGCGAATGGTCCGGCGCTGGCGGCCATGGATGACAAAGTACTGAAGCGGGCCATCCGCACCGCGTCGGAGGCTGGTGTCATCACGTCCAAGATCGCTGATGCGGGCGAAAAGATCGACGAACTGGTCAAATCCGTGAACGCCGCCGAGGTCAAGACGATCCTTGATCAACCTGACCTGAAGAACGGCGTGCCGTCCTTTGCCACCTTTGTCGGGCTGACCGGGTTGGGCCGGGATGGCAGTCAAAGGTTCGTGGAACTGGTTCAGAGCCATACCGGTAAAGCCGAGGAATTCTGGAAGAAGCTTGAGGCAGATCCCCAAATCGGTCGCAGGGGCCGCACCCAGATCGAGACCACCGCGCGACTGAACGTGCTTACCCTTGGCAACACCGCCCTGACAAAGAAGCTATCCGAGCGCCTGTCCGGCGATGATGATGCAGACCCGCTTTCTCCGTTGGTGTCGCTGACCCGCAAGGATTGGGAGGCGTTGGTAGAAGGGTTGGGGCAGAGCAGTCTGCCGCCCGGGTTCGCGGTGAGTGGCGACAGAAAACCCCAAGCGGTCTATGCGCAGATGATGGCGCGGATGATCGAGGATGCCTATCCGACGCAGACCTTTGCTGCACGCCTGCGTGAAACGGATTTTGACGGCGCCGACAGGGTAGCGCGTTTTCTGCAGGCAAATCCTGACTTTGATTTGTCTTCAAAATCGGTGCGGACTTTTGCCGCTGAACAAAATGTCGAAATCGAGGACAAGACCCGCGCCGCGCTGGAGGGCGTACAGCGCATATTCGCGCTCGCGCCTCGGTTTGAGCGCAATGATATCATGCAGCCTATCCTTGAGCGCGGGCTGACCTCGGCCTATCAAATCCGTGCGATGGGCGAGACACAGTTCATGCGCAGCTTTTCTGAACCACTTGGCGAAACCACGGCCCGCATGGTCTTTGAAGGCGCGCAGTCAAAGACCGCGCTCGCCACCACACTTTTTGGTCGCTACGGCGCGGGTTTCAACAATATCGCGATGAACGTTCTGCCAGCCTGGAACATCCCGGCAATTCTGAGCGAGCTGGCAGCCGCCTTTCCGACGGTTGACGAGGCCACATGGGAAGGACTGTTCGGTAACATCGATTTCTGCGCCTGCGAGCATTGCAATTCGGTCTACAGCCCGGCGGCCTACATGGTCGCGATCTTGAAGTTCCTGCGCGATCGCGGCCTCTTGTCCGAACTCAATTCCCGCCGAGGAGAAATCGGCGCGATGCACCTGACCTGTGACAACACCAATGTTACCCTGCCATACGTTGATCTGGTCAACGAGATCCTCGAAGGGTTCCTGACTGGCACACCTGCCGCACACAGCACCACTGGTGATGTGCGCGACCTGCGCGTGCATCCGGAGCATATCAACGCAGATGCCTATTCGCTGCTGGAAAGCGAGGTCTATCCCTGGTCTTTGCCGTTTTCGCTCTGGACGAAAGAAGCGCGCAGTTATCTTGGCCCGCTTGACACCACGCGGACCGAACTGCTTGATGCGTTCAATGCGGTGCCGCGCACGGATCGCAACCCGACGGATCGGCTTGCGGTGGCCATCGAGCATCTCGGACTGACGGAAACCGAGCGTGATCTCGTGCTGGATGATACGTTCACCGCATCCCATTGGGATGGCGTGTCGCTTGGCAATCTGCGCACGGTCCAGACGCTGATTGATACGGCCCGGATCGAGTTTCAGGACCTGCGCCAAATGCTCGACAGCCGTTTTGTCAATCCCGCCGGGTCCCTGCAGATCCAATATGCAGTGGGTGAAGGTATTGATGCCGAGATCAGCTGCAACCTGTCGACGGCGCGTATCGAGGATCTTGAAACCGACGATTTGAACCGGATCGAACGTTTCACCCGGCTTCGGAACAAGCTGGGCTGGTCAGTGCATGATCTTGATGTCGCGCTCGCGGCAACCGGTGGTGTGCTGGACGCGGATGCGCTGGTGACGCTGTCAGACCTGAAATGGCTGCACGAGACCTACGGAACGGATCTGAGCGTGCTTTCAAGCTGGATCGCCGATCTCGATACACGCGACTGGCTGGACGATACCGACAAGACCCACGTATCCACCTATGCCGGGCTGTTCCTCAATCGGACCATTGGTTCGGCAGAGGATCTTGCGCCCTTCGAACTGGGCGCGTTGGGGGCAGGGGATTTGGGCGATCACGAGGCCGCAATTCTTGCCGCCCTACGGATCATTACGGCCGAGGAACTGTCACAGATCCGCGATCGGCGGCTTGCGGACAGCACCTCGTCATTGGCCAATCTTTCCGAATTGCACCGCATCGCGACGATGAAGCGCGCGATGGGGGTTTCGGTTGACGATCTGCTGGACTTGCTGGACCTGTCCGGGCTTGACCCGTTTGGTCCGGGTCGTCTCGATCAGGCGCGGCGGCTGAAGGAACGGCTCGATCTGGCCGACAACACCGGCTTTGAAATTGCCGAGCTGACCTATCTATTCCGCGACGTTCACCAACCGTCTGCGATTTTCGTGCCCACTGACAGTCAGATCACGGTGTTTCTGCAATCTCTCCGCACCGGGTTGGGCCAGGTGCACGAGGCTTACCGGATTCAGCCCGACCCGACGGGCGAGATTACCGGCCAGATGCTGGCAAGCGTGGTTGATGCGGTCGATTTGCCCACGGTCCTTGCCCTGATTGATCTGACTGCTGACCCGGCCGATTTGCCAGCGGATCCGACGGCAAGCCTCGATCAGGCGTTCACTCCATTCATCGCGGATGTACCGACGCGGGCAGGCATCATCGCTCGGCTTGTTGAGGATACCGATCCGGGCTTTCTGACACCTGAGACAGAGAGGGCCGAACGCTTTGGCCTGGTACTGGGCGCCCTTGCGCCGTTTCTTGAGCGAATTGCCAGCGAGGCGCTGGTCAAGACCAGCTTTGCCGGTCTTTTGGGCCTGTCCGAAGCGGCGGGCGATAGGTTGCTCAGCCTGATGCAGTCGACTGCTGATGCGGCGCAACCGGCGAGTACAGTGTTCCTTGATCCAGCCTTTTCCCAAGCGGAAACCGAGATCGCCGCGACCGCCAATCCCGATCAGTTTGCCATGGCCCGGCGTCTGCTGAAGGCCGGGTTGATCGTGCAAAAGCTGGAAATTCCGACCGAAGATCTTGAAGATCTGTTTGCCACAGCCGCGTCATTCGGCTGGATTGATTTCAACAACCTACCATTGACCGAGGCAGCGGGTGCAACCGGTTTTGCGGCTTGGGTCAACACCGCCAACCTCTATGCGATGACTGACCGTGCGCCAGCGGCTGAAACCTCGCTGCTGCCGCTGGTTCTGCAAGCTGACGCCGGAACCGGTGCCGGCAGTCTTGCAGCCTTCTTGGACGCTCTGCATACCCGCCTCGGCTGGCCGCGTGCAGAAATCGAGGCCTTCGTGGAACCCGCCCATTTCGACCTGAGTGATCTTGATGCAGATTGGCAGGGTCTCGCGGCGCTGAACAACCTCCTGCGGTTGGAAGATGCCTTTGGACTGCTGGGCAAACTCGGCGTCGCGCCTGCGATGGCGTGGACATGGACGGATACCAATGTTTCTCGCGAGATTGCGACCAGCATCAAACAGGCCGCCCGCGCCAAGTATCAGCCAATTCAGTGGTATGACGTGGCAGAACCGGCGCGCGACCGGCTGCGCGATCGTCAGCGTGCAGCCCTTGTCGAGGCCGCGATTGGACGGCTGAATTCGCCCCAGATCCGAGACAGCGAGGATCTTTACAACCATTTCCTGATGGATGTGGAAATGAAGCCCTGCTTTCAGACCTCGCGGATCGTGTTCGCGACCGGCGCGATCCAGACCTTTGTGCAGCGCGTGCTGATGAACCTCGAAGATGGCGCGTCATTGTCCAACGCGGACGCGGAACAGTGGAAGTGGATGAAGAACTATCGCGTCTGGGAAGCCAACGTGAAGGTGTTCATCACGCCCGAGAACTGGATCGAGCCGGAATTGCGGCTCGACAAGTCGCCGTTCTTTCAGGCGCTTGAGGACACGCTATTGCAAGGCGATGTCACGCTTGAAACAGCCGAATTGGCCTATCAGGAGTATCTGGAAAAACTCGACGAAGTTGCCAAGCTACAGGTCGTCGGCGTCTGGCGCGAAAATGACACCAAGACCCTACACGTGATCGGGCGGACGGCGTCCAAACCCAACAAATATTTCTATCGCCGTTGGGAGGAGTCTCGGCGTTGGACGCCGTGGGAAGAGATCCCGGTCGAGATCGAGGCCGAAGTTGTCCAGCCGGTGATCTACAATCGCAGGCTCTATATCTTTTGGTTCGTGACGCTGGTGAAGGCCGACGAAGAGGTGCCCGCGCCTGATACCGGCCAGAAACCCAACCGTTACATGGAAATCAAGCTGGCGTGGAGCCAGTACCGGCAGCGTAAATGGTCTGGCAAGCGGCTGACCGACATCGCCGTCAGGACCACGCGCTCGCGGTATGACAACGTGATCAATGTCAAACAGGAATATTGGCGGCCAACCCCGGTCATCAAGCCAAACGGAGATCTGCTGATCGCGGTTCAGGTGACGCTTGGCAGCTTTGCCGCTTGGTTAGACAGCAACTTTCTGGACGGCTTGACAGCATTTCGCTTTGTTCATGATGGGGATATCTCGCTCGACCGCTATGATAGCGCAGATACTCACCAGTTGCCTTTTGTCGCTAGGGATAATGTCTATCCTGTCGGGTTCGCTGAGCGAGCAGAGGGAGGAACGGCGCTCAGGCTCAGGGGCTATAACGGGACCTATCAGACCGTGCTGGACGACGCGCCGCATGACTTCCGGCTGACCACGCCCCTGCAATACACCCACTGGACTTCGGCGGCGCCGTTGTTCTTTGAGGACAAATACCGATCCTATGTCATCGTGCCTCGGCACGTTTTCGGACATACGCCCAGCTTTGTGGGTGATCTGACCATGGAAGTCCGACCGGAAATCTTCATGGAACTTGAGGATTTTGTCCGTGTGAACGACATCATCAACGGTGGCGTCATCGGGCCCTTGCCTGACCCCGATCCGGTTTTCGGGCCAGATATGCGAATTCAAGGTGCCGTCAATCCGGCCCGCGACCGGTTGCCGGGTATCGGTGGTGCAGATCCGGACCCCACCCAGATGGATGCGAGCGTGCGTGCGATGGGGCAGGTGGTCGGCACCGCGCAACCGTTGCTGGTTCACGATATGGCAACTCCGGTCTTTGGCGGTGACGTGGATGTGGATCTGATGACGGTCCGGCCTGATTTTCAAGGCGGGGCGAACCAGCTTTTCGCGCTGATGTCTGACGATGGGCCTGCGCCTGTCACCCCGGCGACAAGGCTTTTGCGCGGCGACAGCGGTTCCGAGAACTTCACCATCGCAGCGGGCGAGATGGCGCTTGCGGCGGGGGTGATGAACATGGCCGTATTCCCCGGCATCTGGACGTTCCTGCCGCAGAAATACCTGCATACCAAGTATCGTTTCATCAATTTCCACCAACCTTATGTCCCGATGCTGGTGCGCCAGCTCAATCGTTACGGGGTCGCAGGGGTGCTGAACCCGCGCGAAGGTGGCCCGGCAGACAGTCTGCGCCGGCAGCAGACTCGCGAAGCATCAAACCAGGAATTCGACGATATCTACGAACCCGGCCAGCGGCTTGATACCTCCAACCTGCCAGTCGAACAGTTTGATTTTGAATATGGTTCGCCCATGTCGGTCTATAATTGGGAACTGTTCTTCCACATTCCCTTCATGATCGCGAACCACCTGAGTCAGAACCTGCGCTTTGAGGACGCGCAGGCGTGGTATCACTTTATCTTTGACCCCACCGACAATTCTGACGTGCCACTCGCGATGAACCCTTATCGGTTCTGGAAGGTGAAGCCCTTTTACGAAAACACCGATATCCGCACGGTCGAAGAGATGCTGAAGCTGCTGTCATCATCTGACCCGGACGAACTGGCCGCGCGGCGTGACCTCGAAGATCAGATCAAGGACTGGCGCAAGAACCCGTTCCAGCCGCACCGCATCGCCGAGCAACGCCCTGTCGCCTATCAAAAGGCGATCGTGATGAAATACCTCGACAATCTCATCGACTGGGCGGATCAGTTATTCCGGCAGGATACCCGCGAGAGCGTGCGCGAGGCGACACAGATCTATGTGCTGGCCTCGGGCATACTGGGCAAGGCGCCAAACAAGATACCTGCGCCCGAAGGCACCAAGACCATTGGCGGCAATCCGGTGCAGAGCTTCAATGATCTTGCACCACATCTCAATGATCTCGACAATGCCCTCATCATGCTCGAAACCGTTCTGCCTCCGGCAGAGGTGCCGGGTTCCGATCCTGCTGGAGGGCTGGGTGTTGCGACCGAGTTTGTCGCGCCGGGCATCGATGATGGCGGTTCCGGTCCCGGTTTCGGCGGCCCGGACGGGCTGACAACCGGCGAAGAACCCGGAGATCCGCCCGCGCCGGAAATCGTGGGGTCGACGCTGTTCTTTTGTGTTCCTCCGAACCCTAAGCTGTTGGGATATTGGGATACGGTCGCTGACCGGTTGTTCAAAATCCGCCACTGCCTGAATATCGAAGGTGTCGAACGTCAACTTGCGCTCTTTTCACCACCAATTGATCCGGGGCTTTTGGTGCGGGCCACGGCGGCAGGTCTCGATCTGGGTTCGGTACTCTCCGATCTGGGCGCGCCGCGCCCGCATTATCGCTTCCAATCAATGCTGCGCACGGCGTTCGATCTGACGGCAGACGTCAAGGCCTTGGGGCAGGCGCTGCTTACCGCGCTTGAAAAGCGTGACGGCGAAGATTTGGCGCTATTGCGGCAGCGCCATGAAGAGGTTGTGCTGAAATCCGTGCGTGCCGTGCGCAAGCTTCGGATCGACGAGGCCAAAGAAGCGCTGTCGGGATTGAAGAAAAACCTTGAAGGGATCCAATTCCGCAAGACATTTCACGAAACCCGGAATCCGCGCATTCCTAACGAGACTTTGCATATGTCGCAGCTTGAGTTGGCCGACACGTTTGACGAAGTCAGCCGGGCGACCTCGCTTGTCGCATCCGCGCTTGCCGCGATCCCCGAGTTTGATGTGGGTGCCGAAGGCGGGTTTTCCTCGCCCACTGCAAAAGTCCAGTTTGGCGGTGCGAACCTGTCCAAGGCAGCGTCGTTGGCGTCGCAAATCCTTGCTGGTGTGGCCTCTTCTACACGCAGCAATGCGCAACGCGCCTCGATCCGCGCGACCTATGATCGCCGGCAGGAAGAATGGGACTTTGCCGCAGCACAGGCTGGGTTTGACGTGCAGAACATGGAAATCCAGATTGCTGCGGCCGAAGTGCGCCTTGCGGTCGCCGAGCGTGAACTGGAAAATCAGGAACAGCAGATCGAGCAAAGCCAGGAAATCCACCGGTTCATGCGCGACAAGTTCACCAACCGCGACCTTTACAGTTGGATGGTGACACAGGTTTCGGGCCTGTATTTCCAGACCTATCAACTCGCCTATGACCTTGCCAAACGGGCCGAGCGGGCATTCCAGCATGAATTGGCCGACAGTGATGCAAGCTTTGTCGGATTCGGTCACTGGACCGGGCTGCGCAAGGGGCTAGTGGCCGGTGAAAAACTACAGCTTGATCTGCGGCGCATGGAGACCGCCTATCGCGAACAGAACAGGCGCGAATTCGAGCTGACACGCCATTGCTCGTTGACCCAGATCGATCCCGCGGCGTTGATACAGCTACGCCAGACCGGGCGGTGCGAGTTCGAGGTGCCCGAGGCGTTCTTTAACCTCGATCACCCGTCACACTACCTGCGCCGGATTAAGTCGGTTGGGGTGACGGTGCCTTGCGTCACTGGTCCCTACTCCGGCGTGAACGCGACGTTGACGCTCTTGCAGAACCGCATCCGGCGTAATTCGGTGAATGCCGATCAACCCTATACCGGGCCGGATGATGCGAATTTCATCGTCAACACCGGTGGGATTCAATCGGTTGCGATCAGTTCGGGCCGTGATGATGCCGGATTATTCCAGCTCAGCTATCAGGACGAACGCTATCTGCCCTTTGAAGGGGCCGGTGCGGTTTCCCGCTGGCGGATCGAACTGGCAGATCCGTTCCGGGGCTTTGACTATGACAGCATCTCAGATGTGGTTCTCAAGATCGCCTACACTGCGCGTGAAGGGGGACAGGCGGTTGCTGCCCCGGTCATCGCGGCGCTTGATACGCGATTGGGCGAGATCGTGAATGCCACCGCCGCCACCGGTCTGCATCGCCTGTTCCAGCTCCGTCGGGATTTTGGCACGGTGCTGCATCATTTCCTGCATCCTGCCGGCGCAAACGACCATGCCGCCAGCTTTGACCTGTCAGTCGATCACCTGCCTTATGTGTTCCGTGGGCGGACCATCGACATCGACAACGTGACACTGGTGTTGGAGTTGACCGAACCGGCCTTGCATGAAAATGGTGCTCCACTTGCCCTGACGCTGCAACGTGCGGGCGGGGCGACACAGGCGCAGGATCTGGTTACGGCTGGCACGGCCTTTGGCGGATTGCCTCATGCGGAATTCACCAACACGCTGGGCACGCTGTCGACCGCCGAGACCTGGAACCTGAGCACCACTGCCTCAGCCGTTGCGGCCCTGCCCACCGCACTTAGAACAACGGTGGATGTGAGCGGCACCGATGTGCCACGGATCCGTGCCGATCTGGTAAAAGATATCGCCATCCTGATGCATTATACGGTCAGCTGAGCAGCAGAACGGTCAGCCGGTACGGCGTTTGGCGGGCCCGCCTACTTGCCGAAGGGGGAGGCGCAGCGTCAGGCGCGCGCCTTGATCGGAAGGTTCGATATGCACCTCGCCCCCGTGCAGCTTGGCCACTTCGCTTACGATAGACAGACCCAGACCGCTGCCTTCGCCCGGCGCGAGCTGACCAAAGCGCCGAAATGCAGTTTCCGAGTCGCCGGGTGACAGGCCGCGACCATCGTCGGAAACCTCGATGATCGCCTGACCGTCTGCCAAACTCGTGCGGACAGAGATTTCCGAAAGATCGGGGCCACCATGCTGTGTGGCGTTGTCGATCAGGTTCTTGATCGCTTCTCCGACCAATATGGGGTCACCGCGGACTGTCAAAGATGCGGGATGTCGGTCGAAACCAAAGTCGAGATCTCGGGACAGGATTTCTGATCCCATGTCCGAACATAGGGTTTCGGCAACCTCGCCAAGGTCAAAGGTTTCATCGTTCTGTTGTTTGCCATAACGCAACCGCTCCAGCGAAAGCAGTTGTTCTGCAAGCCGGGCAGAATTGCGAGCGGCGCCGATCAGCTCTTGTTCGCGGCGGCTTTTCTGGGTCGCATCCCGAACGTCCGGTAGGGTCTCGGCCAGAGACAGCAAGGCCGCAGCCGGGTTTCGCAACTGGTGCGCCGCGTCCGAGATAAACGCCTGATGTGCCTTGATGCTATGGTCTACCTCGCCAAGCAACCGGTTCAATGTCTGAACGATCCCCGACACTTCGGAAGGCACGGGCCGTTTGATGCGGCGCAAATCGTCCGGTGATCGGCGTTGGATGGCGTCATGCAGGTTGTTCAGAGGCCGCAGGCCCATCTGCACGCCGAACCACACGACAACCGCGAGCGTCGCCATCAGCGCCAAAATCAGCGCGGCGGCCCGAAGGGCGAGTGCCTGCGCAAATATCTCGCGTTCGCGGATCCGTTGCCAGGCGGTGACCACAGTTTTTCCTGTCATGGTGCCGATCGTTGTCGTTTCGGACATGCGAAGCACACGAACCGGTTCGTCACGGTATTCGGCGATCATGTAATGCGGGCCGTCGCCTTCGACTGATATGCGGGAACTGGGCGGATAGGCGTATCCGGTGACGTAAATCCCACCCGGTCCGGTCACATGATAAAAGACTTCTCCGCCACCCGCGTCAGAGATCAGCGCGCGGGTCCGTGGCGACAGCGCATCGCCCTCGGAGATCGCAACATCCCGCGAAATTGCCAGCGCAGCGGCGAGCAGGCCCCGGTCAAACAACTCTTCTGCCGTCGATTGCGCCACCGCAAACCGCCAGAAGCCAAGCAGGATCGAGACCAGCAGAAGTGGCGTCAGAATGAGAAGGAATAGTCGAAGTCGCAACGACATGGGACCAGACGTCATCAGGTCTCGACTTCCAGCATATATCCAAGGCCCCGTGCCGTCTTGATCCGGACACCGTGATTTTCGAGCCGCCGGCGCAGTCGCGAGACATGGGGTTCGATGGCGCTGTCGTCGACTTCGGCACCGGTACCGTAGACATGCGTAACAAGCTGTGGTTTTGACACGATCCGCCCGCGCCTTTCCAAGAGGCACTCAAGCGTTGCGATCTCTTTGCGTGGAACATCAAGCGGGGTATCGCCATCCATGAGCTGCCGGCTGGTTCGGTCAAAAACCAAAAGGCCAATGCTGTCCCGTTCGGCATAAACAAGGCTCTTTCGTCTCGACATCGCGCGAAGTCGGGCCTCGAGTTCGTCCATTTCAAAGGGCTTGGTCAGGTAGTCGTCGGCACCAGCATCCAACCCTGCAACCCGTTCTGCCGTCTCGCTGCGTGCGGTGAGCAGAATGACCGGTGTGCCGTCCCCGCGGCGGCGCATTGCGCGCAGAACTTCCATGCCGTTCATGCCCGGCAGGTTGATATCAAGAACCACGAGATCCGCACCATCCTGTGCCATGAAAGCATCGGCATCTCTGCCGTCATGGAGCACGTCCACGGAGTGTCCGCGGTCACGCAGGCGATAGGCGATTGCGTTGGCCAATGCGGTGTTATCTTCAATGATTGCAATGCGCATGGATTAAACATTGTCATGTAGCGCAAGTTTCACGCAAGGTTAATGGGTCAGGTTTTCTGGCATTGGAGGAGGGATTCGTCCCTTAAATGCAAAAACCGCCGAACCGGATCGCTGATTCCGGGGCGCAACGAATCGTCCATGGGAGGACACCAATGACCGTACGCAAACTTGCCACGACAGTGGCAGCCGGTGCTATAATTGCCGCAGGCATGACTGCCCCGGCCGCAGCCGAGGCCGATTTTTCCGGGAAAACGATTGAATGGGTGATCCCGTTCTCGGAGACCGGTGGTTCGGCCAAATGGGCCAACTTCTTTGCACCGCTTCTGTCCGAGGAATTGCCGGGCAATCCGACCGTGGTGGTAAAATTCATGCCGGGCGCAGGCTCGACCAAGGGCGCCAACTGGTTTCAGGAGCAGGAACACGACGATGGCACGCTGCTGTTCGGCACATCCGGCTCGACGCAGTTCCCCTACCTTCTGGGCGATCCCCGCGTGCGCTATGAATACAGCGACTGGGTGCCTGTCATGGCCTCGGGCACAGGCGGTGTTGCTTATCTGAACCCCGAGGATGGCGCCAAGTTCGACGGCTCGGCCAACAATCTCAAGGACATCGACTTTATCTATGGCTCGCAGGGCGCAACGCGCCTCGATCTTGTGCCGCTTTTAGCGTGGCAGATGCTGGGCATGAACGTCGAGCCGGTCTTTGGTATCAAAGGTCGCGGCGACGGACGTCTGATGTTCGAACGCGGTGAAGCCACCATCGATTATCAGACCTCTTCTGCCTATCTCGGCGCATCTGCGGATCTCGTCGCCAATGGTCAGGCCGTGGCGATGATGACATGGGGCGCGCTGGATGATGACGGTAACATCGTGCGCGACCCAACCTTTCCCGACATTCCGACTTTCAAAGAAGTCTGCGAAGCCACCGATGGTTGCGAAACCAGCGGCGAGGCATGGGATGCATGGAAAGCGTTTTTCATCGCCGGTTTCCCGGTCCAGAAGATCGGTTTCCTGCCTGCAGGCACGCCGGATGACATTCGGATGACCTATGAGCAAGCCTTTGACGCCGTACGCAGCCGTGATGACTTTGCCGAAATCGCATCGGCGCGCGTTGGCAAGTATCCGGTCTTTGTAGGGGACGGCGCTGCCAAGGCGACTAAGGAAGGCACAACAGTGTCCCCCGAAGCCAAGGCCTTTGTGACCAACTGGTTGCAAGAAGCCTATGGCGTCTCGCTGAAATAACGCGACCTTGCGGCCCCGGTCTGACACCGGGGCCGTTCTCCCTTTATTCATAATAACAAGAGGTCGGCGCGATGGACATTCTAGCAACCGCTCTACCCGCTCTGAGCGATGCCTGGGCACTCATCCTGCAACCGATGGTTCTGGGCTATCTGGTTCTTGGCGTGGTCATGGGCCTTGCCGTTGGTGTGTTTCCCGGTCTCGGTGGCATTGCCGGCCTGTCGTTGCTGCTGCCCTTCATGTTTGGCATGGAGCCCGTTCTGGGCCTCGCGCTGATGATCGGCATGGTCGCGGTGGTGCCGACCTCGGATACTTTTGCCTCGGTCCTGATGGGGATACCGGGGTCTTCGGCCTCGCAGGCTACGGTGCTCGATGGTTTCCCGCTGGCCAAGAAAGGGCAGGCGGCACGCGCGCTTTCGGCCGCGTTCACCTCTTCGCTGTTTGGCGGGCTGGTTGGGGCGCTGTTCCTGACCATGTTCATTCTGGTGGCGCGCCCGCTTGTGCTCGCCTTTGGCCTGCCCGAGATGTTGATGATCACAGTGCTTGGGCTGTCGATGGTCGCGGTTCTGGCGGGGCGCGTGGCGCTCAAGGGGCTTGCCGCCGCCGGACTCGGTTTGATGATCGGCACCATTGGCGAGGCCGACGCGGGTGGCAGCCTGCGCATGGCGAGCTATGATATTCCCTACCTCACCGACGGTCTGAAACTGGTGATCGTCGGCCTTGGCATCTTTGCGGTGCCTGAAATCGTATCGCTCCTCCGGCAGGACCAGTCCATCGCCAAAGATGCCAAGCTCGGCTCTGGTTGGGGGGATGGTGTGCGCGATTGGGTCGCCAACAAATGGCTATCGATCCGCTGCTCGCTGATCGGTGTGGTCGTCGGCGTTATCCCGGGCCTTGGTGGATCGGTCGTTGACTGGATCGCCTATGGTCACGCGGTGCAGACCACCAAGGACAAATCGAATTTCGGCAAGGGTGAAATTCGCGGCGTGATCGGGCCGGAAAGCTCGAACAACGCCAAGGAAGGCGGCGGTCTGGTGCCAACGCTTCTGTTCGGTATCCCCGGTTCCGGCTCGATGGCGATCTTTATCGGTGCCATCGCGCTTTTGGGGTCGGGTGACATCGAAGTTGGCCCGTCAATGCTGCGCGACAATCTGGACATCACCTATTCCATCGTCTGGCTGCTGGCTCTGGCCAATGTGGTCGGCACGTTGCTGTGCATCGCGGCCTCGGGCGGTATCGCCAAGTTGACCACGATCCGCTTTACCTATCTCGCACCGTTCCTGTTCATGCTGATCAGCTTTGCGGCATTCCAGTCGGGGCAGAACTTTGAAGACATCCTTGCGCTGTTTGCAATCGGATTGATCGGCATCTTTTTGCGTCGTTTTGACTGGTCGCGCCCGGCCTTTCTGATCGGTTTCGTGCTGTCGAACCCGGTCGAAAAGTTCTCGAACCAGGCGTTCCAGATCGCATCGTTCCGTTTCCGCAAGAGCTTTGAAGAGGGCATGGATTACATCTTTTCGCCGATCGTGATCGTGCTGATCATTATCACCGTTGTTTCGGTTGTTCTTGGCATCCGGCAGGCGAAAAGCATCATGGCCGAAGGCGATGTGAAATCCGGCTCCAAGCGAGCGCCGCTGGTGTTCCTGCTGGTGATTATTGCCTATCTGGTGACGGCGCTGATCAATGCGAACATGATTCCCGACTTCAATCTGACAGACAAGATCGTGCCGTTGGTTGTCGGTGGCATCGCATTGGCCTGCTGCCTGATCATGCTGGTACAGATGATCATGCGGCCTGAAACAGACGTGATCTTTGCCGACAAGGAAGTCGCGGGCGAAGATGCCGATGCACCCTATGGGCTGTGGTCGACGTTGGCGTGGTTTGCGGGGCTGATCGTGGCGACGTGGTTTGTGGGTTTCATCCTTGCGTTGCTTGGTTTCCTAGTTTCCTTCCTGCGCGTCCGTGCCGGGGCCGATTGGCGCAAGACGTTTATCCTGACCGCGTGCGGCCTTGCGCTGATGTGCGTCATGGCCGGTGCGCTGAACCGCGACTTCCCGCCGGGCCTGCTGCAAGGTGCCGTCGATCTACCTTGGCCGCTGAAGTGAGGGCAGAGGCATGACGCAGACTGGTATACCTTTCATATTCATGCGCGGAGGCACCTCGCGCGGGCCCTATTTCAACCGCGCAGATCTGCCAGAGGATCGCGAGGTCCTAGCCGAGGTTCTTATCGCCGCCGTAGGGTCGGGCCATCCGCTCAATATCGACGGGATCGGTGGCGGCGCGGCTGTGACGACCAAGGTTGCGATGCTGTCCCGGTCGGATGATGACTGGGCCGACGTGGATTATTTCTTTGCTCAGGTCTCGGTCGAAGATCGCCTTGTCGACTTTAAGCCGACCTGCGGCAACATCCTGTCGGGCGTCGGTCCTGCGGCGATCGAAATGGGGTTGGTTGAACCGCTGGGTGATGAAACTGAAATCCGCATCCGCGCGGTCAATACTGGTGCCAGGGTCGTGGCAAAGGTGCAGACCCCGAATAGCGCGCTTGACTATCAGGGGGATGCGGCGATCGCCGGTGTTCCCGGCACCGCCGCCCCGATTGCGCTGAACTTCATGGGTGTCGTCGGCTCGTCTACCGGTGCCTTTCTGCCAACCGACACTCTGCGCGATGAGATCGACGGGATAGAGGTCACCTGTATGGATGTTGCGATGCCCATGGTCATCGCAAGGGCTTCTGATTTTGGTCTGACGGGACATGAAAGCGTCGCAGAGCTCGACGCCGACAAGGACTTTTTCGCGCGGATGGAAGCCGTGCGGACAAAGGCTGGCGCGTTGATGGGGATGGGTGATGTGTCCAAATCGGTAACACCTAAATTTGGCATTCTTGCACCCGCGAAAGACGGCGGCACGATTGCGGCGCGCTACTTTATGCCCTGGAATACACATCCAAGCATGGCGGTCACCGGGTCCCAGTGTCTTGCCTCTTGTGCGTTGACACCCGGAACCATTGCCGATGGCCTGCTTGAGCGCCCGACCGAAAGCCCGGCAAATGTTGTCATCGAACACGCGTCGGGAACCATCGAAGTTCTGGTGGACTTTGCCAAGAACAATGGGTTTTCGCTGAATTCCGCCGGGTTGCTGAGGACCGCGCGCAAACTGGCGGATGGCACGATCTATGTCCCGTCGCATATCTGGGAGGGCAAATAACATGCCGATCATGAACCTGCTTGTGGCTTTCAACGGTTCCGATGCCTCGGTCGCGGCACTGCGCTATGCGGCCTCTCTGGCCCGCGCGCGGGGCGCGCATGTGACGGCGATACTTGCCCATTCCACGCATGATGTGATCAATCGGTCGTCGCGCTGGATCCCGAAAGAGGCACGTGCTTTGCTTGACGAGGCCAATGGCGGCATCGTCACGGCCATCGAAAACGCATTTGAATCTCTGCGGGCAGAGCTGGACCTAGGTGACGCCCTGTCCTTTCGCGAGGTCGCAGGTCGCGTGGATACCGTCCTCTCCGATGCGGCGCGCTCGTTTGATGCGATTATCGTCGGGCGCCATATGGATCAGGACGACGGGCATGTTTCATTGCATCCCGACCGTATCGCCTTGTTGTCGGGCCGGCCGGTGATCGTGGTGCCCGAAGGCTATACCGCCGATGCGCGCCACAGCCATGCGGCGCTCGCATGGGACGGCGGTCGCGCGGCGGCGCGTGCCTTGTCGGATGCGCTGCAGTTTCTGGAGGGGCAGGGCAAGGTCAGCGTGCTGACCGTCGGAAGGCGCAGCGACTGGCCGATTACCGATCTGATGACGCATCTGTCGCGTCACGATGTCGAAAGCGTGCACGAGGACTTTCCCGAAACCCATCCGGTTGCCGAGACGGTGCTGTCCTATTGCGCGCGCCATGACCTGTCGCTGCTGGTCATGGGGGCCTATGAGCATTCCAAGTTCCGTGAGGATTTTCTGGGAGGTGTCACTGCCAAGGTTCTGCAAGAGATCAAGATACCCGTTCTACTGTCGCATTGACCCTAGGCTGATTAGCCGCTGCCGCGCGGGTTGCCGAAAAATGCAGCCTTGTATCGAAAACTCCACATTGTATACTACGGTATGCAATGAAAGATGAAGCCATGCCGAAGCCTATGAAGGTTCATATTCTGGACGACTGGTTTGACACACTGCGCGGATTGCCGTGTTTTGAACTGCTCAACGAACATGATGTGACGGTCTGGACTGACCATGTCGAAGACGAGGCCGTTCTCGCAGAACGGTTGGCCGATGCCGAGGTGTTGGTCTTGTTCCGCGAAAGAACCCGCATCACGCGCAGCTTGCTGGATCGCCTGCCAAACCTACGTTTGATCTCTCAGCGCAGCGTTTACCCGCATGTGGACGTTCCGGCCTGTACCGACACAGACGTACTGCTGTGTTCCAACATGCACAGCGATACTCCGTCCTATGCGGCGGCGGAACTGACCTTTGGTCTGATCCTCGCCGCTATGCGCCAAATCCCTGCCCAGATGGCTTCGGCCAAGGCGGGCCATTGGCAGATGGGTGTGGGCAAGACGCTCAGAAACCGCACGCTTGGGCTTTACGGATATGGCCGTATCGGACGGGAAGTTGCCAACTATGCCAGCGCGTTCGGGATGAAGGTGATCTGGTGGAGTTCGGACAGCGGCCGCGCGCGGGCACGTGCGGATGGAGTTGTGGTCGCAGACAGCCGCGAGGCCTTTTTCGCTGACAGTGACGTGGTCTCGGTTCACGTGCGTCTGAAACCTGAAACACGCGGCATCATCACGGGAGCGGATTTTGAGCGGATGCAGCCCGGGGCGCTGTTCGTCAATACGTCGCGCGCGGGCCTTGTTGCTTCTGGTGCACTGCTGGCAGGGCTGAATGCTGGCCGTCCGGGCATGGCGGCGGTTGATGTTTTTGACAGCGAGCCGTTGACCGATCCAACCGACCCTCTGCTGGCACATCCCAACCTGATCTGCACCCCGCATATCGGCTTTGTCACCGAGGACGAATTCGACCTGCAATTCACCGACATTTTTGAGCAGGTGAACGCCTATGCCGCGCAGCGTCCGATCCACATGATCAATCCGGAGGTCTGGAGCGGCGGCGCATAAGCCCGGCCACGATGGGTGCCCCGACGATCACCAGTACGATGCGGGTCAGGTGGTGGGTGATGACAAAGCCCAGATCGGCACCCGTCACGATTGCCAGAACCGTCATTTCGGCCTGACCGCCGGGTGCAAAGGCAAGAAACGCCTCAACCGGCCGACCCAATCCAAGGTGGGTGACGATCAGAGTGAATGCGGCCGCTAGAACCGCGAGCACGATGACATAGGCAACACCCGCTGCAACGATCCGCTGGAGTTCCCGCAGGGTCACACCGATGAAATGGATACCGATCCCGCAGCCGATAAAGAACTGTGCCAAAAGGATCGCTTCGCGTGGCGGGCGCGCGTGGATCAGCCCTGACAGTGACAGGATTGCGGTCACGATCATCGGCCCAAGGATCGACGCTCCGAACAGCCCGACACGCACTCCGCCTTTCCAGCCGATTAACGCCGCCGCCGCCATCAGTGCAAGTTCGTGCAGTGGAATCTCTGTCGCCGGTGCGCCGATTGGGTTGGTCAGCCCCGCGCCATAGAAAACAGTCAGGAAGACCGGCGCCAGCGTCACGATGATCAACACCCGGGTCGCATGGATCAGCGACAGCGCGCGCGGATCCCCACCGGCCTCGGTGCCGAAGATCACCATGTCCTGCAAGCCTCCCGGCATCGCGGCATAATAGGCAGTTGGCGCATCAAAGCCCCAGACGCGTCGGAAGAACGGCACGCCGACCAGACCAATCATGAGGATGAAGACCGGGACCAGAGCGACCGATGCCGCCATTTTGGGCAATTCGGTCGCCAGTTCCGGAGTGATCGACGCCCCGACCGCAACCCCCAGAACGGTCCGCGCCGCGACCGACACCTGCCCAAATCCTTTGATCGGCGCATGGGCCAATGCCGCGATCAGGCAGGCGGTCATGGGTCCAAAGAGAAACGGCAGAGGGAGGCCAAGAGCCCAGAATATCACCACTCCAAGGGCTGCAAGACAGAAGGTCAGCAGACGTTGACCGGCGGGGGGGATGTTTCTGTAAGGCCTTGACAATTTGGACAGTTCCGACTTGGTTGACTCGCGTTGGATGCGTTTGTATACACGTGGATACAAAATTTCAAGAGGGCGTGGGATGAGCGATCACGACGATACGCAGCAGGCGGGTCCGCAAGGCAATTCAAGCTATCAGCGTCTGTTGGACGAGATCCGTGATGGCGTGCTTTTGCCTGGTGCGCGGCTGCGCGAGACCGAACTCGCCGAGCGGCTGGGCGTCAGTCGCACGCCCGTACGTGAAGCGATCCGCCAACTTGAGGCGGACGGGTTGGTCACGCATGTGCCGCGCCACGGCGCGACGCTGCGCAGCCTCGATTACGCCGAGGTGATGGAGCTTTACGAAATGCGGGCAGTGCTTGAGGGGACGGCGGCGAGACTGGCGGCACGCGCGGCGTCGGATGTGGAACTGGATGAGCTTTCGACACTGAACGATCAGTTGAGCAGGATTGGAACGGGTCGCGAGGCCGCGCGCCTGAACACCATCTTTCACGCGACCCTTCTCGATGCAGCCAAGAACCGGTTTCTTGCGAAATCGATGGCATCGCTGACAAAGGCGATGATGATCCTTGGCCCGACCATGCTGTCAGACAGCAATCGCGCCAAGGCCGCCGATGCCGAACATCGACGCTTGATCGAGGCGCTGAAGGCCAGAGATGGGGCCGCCGCCGAGACGGCGATGCGCGCGCATATCGAGGCATCGCAACGCCTGCGCATCCGATCGCTGCGAGACCGCGATCGCAGAGACGACGAGAGTTAAAGGAAACATGACCGTGCAAGAGAATACCGAGCAGTGGGACGTCGCCGTGATCGGCGGTGGCAACGCCGCCTTGTGTGCGGCGATCACCGCCGCAGAGACCGGGGCCCGGGTGCTCATCCTGGAGACCGCGCCCAAACCCTACCGCGGAGGCAATTCCCGCCACACCCGCAATTTTCGGTGTATGCATTCCGGCCCCCTCGGCCCGCTAACCGACAGCTATTCAGAAGATGAATATTTTTCCGACCTGATGAAGGTGACCGGTGGCAAAACCGATGAACATCTGGCCCGGTTGGCAATCCGCACATCAGAGGAATGTCTGCCCTGGATGGAAGAACACGGGGTAAGGTTTCAGCCCTCGCTGTCCGGTACGCTTTCGCTCGCGCGCACCAACGCCTTTTTCCTTGGCGGCGGCAAAAGCCTTGTGAACGCATACTACCGGACAGCGACCGCACTTGGCGTAGACGTCCGTTACGAAGCCAAGGTGACCCATCTCGAACTGAGCGATGATCGCATTGTTCGCATTGATTTCAGCCATGAAGGTCAGGAACAGAGCATTTCGCCAGCCTCTCTCGTGGTGGCCTCAGGTGGTTTTCAGGCTGATACCGATTGGCTGGCCCGTGCGTGGGGTCCGGCGGCGAAAAATTTCCTGATCCGTGGCACGCCGTATAACCGTGGCGTTGTTCTGGCCGATTTGCTGGATCAGGGCGTCACGCAGGTGGGCGACCCGACCCAGTGTCACGCCGTTGCCATTGATGGACGCGCCCCAAAATTCGACGGTGGCATCGTGACCCGGCTCGACTGTGTGCCGTTTTCCATTGTGGTGAACAAGGACGGCGACCGGTTTTATGACGAAGGCGAGGATGTTTGGCCCAAGCGATACGCGATCTGGGGCCGGTTGGTCGCGGCGCAGCCCGATCAGGTTGGGTATGTCATCATCGATTCCCGGTCCTTGAAACTCTTTATGCCATCGGTTTTCCCACCCATCGAGGCCGCGACCATCGAGGAACTGGCCGACAAGATGGGCCTGCCCGCCCAAGCGCTGCGTGCGACGGTGGATGGTTTCAACGCGGCGTGTGGTGACACTTCGAATTTCCATCCCACCGAACTCGACGGGGTTTGTACGACCGGTATCACTCCGCCCAAGACCAATTGGGCCCGACCAATCGCCGAACCACCCTTTTACGGATACAGTCTGCGCACCGGCGTCACATTTACCTATCTGGGGCTTAAGGTCGACGACCGGGCCCAATGTTCCGTCAATAACCGCCCGGTTCGCAACATGTGGGCCGCTGGCGAAACCATGGCGGGGTCGATCCTGGGGCAAGGTTATCTCGCCGGGTTCGGCATGACCATCGGTACGGTCTTTGGACGCATTGCTGGCAAGGAGGCTGCGGCTTATGCAAATTGATTTCCTCACCGAAGCTCGCCGTCAGGCAGAGATTTGTAACGCCTGCCGCTATTGCGAAGGCTATTGTTCGGTCTTTCCGGCGCTGCATGCGGAACGGGCGTTTTCCGATGGCGACCTGACCCAGCTTGCCAATCTCTGCCATAATTGCCGGGGTTGCTATTATGCCTGCCAGTACACTGCGCCCCACGAATTCGATCTGAATTTGCCGCAGGCGTTGGCCAACGTCCGGCAAGACAGCTGGGAGGAATTCGCCTTTCCGCAGGCCGCCGCGCGCGCGTTTCAGAAACGCGGCGCGTTGATCGCGATTGCGACGGTTGTGGGCTTTGCACTTCTCTTCTGGGCGATCCGGGCGATCGGGTCCCATGGGGGCGAAGGCTTTTATGCAGTGCTTTCGCATGGGGCGTTGGTGGCGATCTTTCTGCCCGCATTCTTTTTTCCGCTTGCCAGCATCGGGGTCAGTCTGCGTCGCTACTGGCAGGCAACCGGGGGCGGAACCGTCACGTTCTCAGACATTCGTCATGCCTTTGGTGCGGCGGCCAATATGCGCAACCTTTCCGGTGGGCATGGCGACGGTTGCAATTTCGAAGATGAAGATCGGTTCAGTCAGGCCCGCCGCATCGCACATCAGGCGGTGATGTATGGTTTCCTGCTTTGTTTCGCCTCAACCAGCGTCGCGACATTCATGCACTACTTTCTGAATATGCCAGCGCCCTATGGCCTCTTTTCGCTACCCAAGCTGCTTGGCCTGTCTGGTGGCGTCCTGCTGGTGTTGGGTTGCTTTGAAATGATCCGGCTAAAGCTGCGGTCAGATCGCCACCTTGGCGCAGAGAATGCGTGGGGTGGCGAGATCGGTTTTATCGGCCTTCTCGGCTTTGTCGGATTGAGTGGCCTTTTGCTTTACGTCCTTGGTCAAAGCAGCCTGATGCCGGCTTTGCTGGTTCTGCATCTTGGTGCCGTGCTGACGTTTTTCCTTGTGACGCCGTTCACCAAGATGGCGCACGGCTTTTTCAGGCTGACTGCTCTGACCCGCGATGCACAGCGGATCCGGTTGGGCGCAGCCAGCGTGTAAAAGCGACCGGTTGCGCAGGGTCCGACCAACACGGGACCGGATCTCACACCACGAGCCTGTCCCAGAACGCCAAGGCCGCGGGCGTCAGGGTGCGATCCGGGTTTGCGATCTTGAGCAGGGCGCGGCGGACAGGAAAATCTGGTGGGGCAAAAAAGGCAAAGTCGTCGGATTGCCCCTTGATCGCGCTACGAGGCAGAATGGTCGCGCCCAGCCCGCGCCTGACAAATGACATCAGCGCCGTTGTGTTGCGTGCCTCCAGTGTGCAGGTCAAAAGCAACTGTTCGACGCTCGGATGATCGACCATCCGACAAAGTGGGTTCGCGATCAGCGGTTCGAGTTCGAGAAGGCCCCAACCGCGCTGCTCCGCATCACTCTGCGGCGTGTTGGCGATCGCGCCGTCTACGCGGCTGACAATGCCAAGATCATCATACATGATGACGCTGGCGTCGGCGATCCGGTTCTCGCCTGCGGGCGCTGTTACGATCCCGATATCCGCTTCTTCGTACCTGATCCTGCGATGAACAGCCGCTGAATCGACGTCGCTGATTTCCAGTCGCACATCCGGATATTGCGTACGAAACTTCAACACCATTTCAGGGAGCAGCGTCACGGTGGCCGATGGAACGGTCGCGATGCGAACGGTTCCGGCAACCGATTTGCGGTGTCGTTCAATCGCATCAAGGCTGCGGGCAAAGGCATCGGTGGCGCGGTTGCTTTCCTCAAGTACCAGACGCCCCATCGTGGTCAGGCGGTTCTTGCGGTCGGTCTCAAAAAGGGGCGCGCCGATGTGATCTTCGAGCTGGGCCAGCATCATCGACACGGCCGATGGCGTTCGCCCCAACTCTTTCGCCGCACCGCTCAGGTTGCCCTGCTCTGCCACGACCCGGAAGACTCGGAGCATTTCCAGTTTGATCACGTTTTAGATTTCCTGAAATAACATTCAATACTTCCAGATTGATTGAAATCAAGTCGAATGTCTATGGTCGCCTCAACCAAGAAGGGGCGATTCCATGACCAACCGGACCGAAATTTATGTCAATGGAGCCTGGCAGGCGGGCGTTTCGACCATTGAAAACCGCAACCCGTCCGACATCAGCGATGTGATCGGGCTGTATGCGCAAGCCAGCGCAGACCAGCTCGATGCGGCACTCGATGCGGCGCGTCGTGCGCAGCCAATCTGGTGGGCCGCCGGGGTGCAAAAACGCCACGATGTGCTGATGGCGATCGGCACCGAATTGATGGCACGCGCCGAAGAGATCGGGCGCATGCTCGCCCGCGAGGAAGGCAAGCCGCTCGCGGAGGGCAAGGGCGAGGTTTATCGCGCGGGTCAGTTCTTTACCTATTTCGCAGCCGAAGTCCTGCGCCTGCATGGTGATCTCGCCGAAAGCGTGCGCCCCGGTATCGAAATCGACGTGCGCCGCGAGCCTGTGGGCGTGGTGGCGATCATCAGCCCGTGGAACTTTCCCGTGGCGACGCCAGCATGGAAAATCGCGCCTGCACTGGCCTTTGGCAACGCTGTGGTCTGGAAACCGGCAAACGTGACCCCGGCCAGCGCTGTTGCCCTGACCGAGATCATCGCCCGTCAGGACATTCCCAAAGGCCTGTTCAACCTTGTGAGCGGTGCCGGGCGAGAGGTCGGCCAGCGTCTTGTGGAAAGCCGCAATGTCGACGCCATCAGTTTTACCGGGTCGGTCCCCGTCGGTCGCGGTATTGCGGCCTCGGCCGTGACCAATATGACCAAGGTGCAGATGGAAATGGGGTCGAAAAACCCCATGCTGATCATGGACGACGCCGATCTCGATCTGGCGGTCGCCCATGCGGCAGGCTCGGCCTTTGGTGGCACCGGCCAGAAATGCACCGCCGCCAGCCGTTTGATCGTGCACGAGGCGATCCATGATGCCTTTGTCGAGAAACTGGTTGCTGCCGCACAGGCATTGAAGGTTGGCCACGCGCTCGCAGAAGGCACACAGATCGGCCCTGTGGTCAGCGAAAGCCAGCTTGCGCAAAACCTCGACTATGTCGGGATTGGCAAATCCGAAGGCGCCGAACTGCTCTGCGGTGGCGAGCGTCTGGAACGCCCGACCGATGGGTATTACATGGCGCCCGCTGTCTTTGCCGGCACCCGCAACGACATGCGCATCAACCGAGAAGAGATGTTTGCCCCGATCACCTGCGTGATGAAGGCGGCAAGCTATGACGAGGCCCTGTCGATTGCGAACGACACCGAATTCGGCCTGACGGCCGGGATCATGACTGGCTCTCTGGCGCGGGCCAGCCATTTCCGTGCGTCGATGCGCGCGGGCTGCGTGATGGTCAACCTGCCGACAGCGGGTACCGATTACCATGTGCCGTTTGGTGGTCGGGGCTCTTCGTCCTTTGGCCCGCGCGAGCAGGGACGTTACGCAGCCGAGTTCTATACCTCGGTCAAGACCTCTTATGTCGCTGCGGGAACACCGCAATGAGCATGCTGATTGATGGGCTGCAATATGCCAACTGGTCTGAAAAGATCTTTCGGCAGATGCGGGCAGGGGGCGTGGACGCGGTTCACGTCACCATCACCTATCACGAGAACTTTCGCGAAACGGTTCTGCAGATCGAGAAATGGAACCGCTGGTTCGAGCGGTTCCCAGATCTGATCTTTCAGGGCCGGACTGCTGCAGATGTCACCATCGCGCGGGAAACGGGGCGCACGGCGATCTTTTTCGGCGCGCAGAACCCGTCCTGTATCGAGGATGATATCGGTCTGGTCGAGGTGATGCACACGCTCGGCCTGCGGTTCATGCAACTGACCTATAACAATCAATCGCTGCTGGCGACGGGGTGTTACGAAGCGGAAGACATTGGCCTGACGCGCATGGGCAAGGAAGTCGTGCGCGAGATGAACCGTGTCGGGCTGGTCGTGGACATGAGCCATTCGGGCGCCCGTTCGACACTTCAGGCCATCGAACATTCATCGCGCCCCATCGCGATCACACACGCCAACCCGCACAGCTGGCACCCGGCGCTGCGCAACAAGTCCGACGACCTGCTGCGCGTGCTTGGCGAAAGCGGCGGCATGCTGGGGTTCTCGGTCTATCCGCATCACCTGAGGGATGGCAGCGCTTGCACGATACAGAGCTTTGCAGACATGATCGCGGGCACCATCGACCTGATGGGCGAAGACCATGTCGGGATCGGCACCGACCTGTGCCAGGATCAGCCGGACTCCATCGTCGAATGGATGCGAACCGGCCGTTGGAGCAAGACCGTTGATTTTGGCGAAGGCAGCGCGGATGCGCCCGGCTTTCCCGAGATGCCCAGCTGGTTTCACGACAACCGCGATTTCGGGAACATTTCCGACGGCCTGCGAGCCACGGGAATGGGAGACGCGGTGATTTCCAAGATCATGGGCGGCAACTGGCAGACCTTCTTTGAGAAAAGTTTCGGTCCGCAAGGTGCCGAGAACACGGGAAATACCCGCGCATCGGAGTAGCCCGAGCGCGAACGCAATATCGATCAGGGAGGAAACCATGACCGACATACCCGCTACGACGCTTCGGGCCGTATGGCTTGCGAACGTCAACAAACCACTTTTTGCCGCCACTGGTGGCTTTATCATCCTGTTCTGTCTTCTGGCCCTGTTCAGCATCGACACGCTGTCGGCCATGGTGGATTGGGGGTTCAGTTTCTCCGCGACCTATTTCGGCCTCTACTGGCAGGTCCTCTTGCTCTCGACCTTTCTAATTGGTCTGGTCCTCTGCGTGCTGCCGGGCGGCAAGACGGTGATGGGCGGCCTCGCAACTCCGGAGTTTTCCGCGTTCCAGTGGGGCTCGATGATCATGTGCACGTTGCTGGCTGGCGGTGGCGTGTTCTGGGCCGCGGGCGAGCCGATCGCGCACTACCTGTCATCCCCGCCGATTTTTGGTGATCTGAGTGCGGACCCGCAGGCCGGAGCCTATGCCGCGCTGGCGCAAAGCTATCTGCACTGGGGTTTTCTGGCCTGGGCCATCCTTGGGTCGCTGACCACCGTGATGCTGATGCACTACCACTATGACCGGGGACTGCCGCTGGCTCCGCGAACCTTGCTGTACCCGGTGTTAGGAGAACGTGCGATCCATGGTCCGATCGGGCTGATTGCCGACGCCTGCTGTATCATTGCGGTTGTTGCGGGAACCGTCGGCCCAATCGGGTTCCTCGGATTGCAGATGTCCTACGGGCTGAGCGCGCTCTTTGGCATTCCCGACAGCTTTGCAACCCAAACCGTTGTGATCCTGTTTCTGGCGGGCATCTACACGATCTCGGCAATCTCGGGCCTGTCCAAAGGCATCCAGTTGTTGTCACAGGTCAATGTGATCCTCGCCTTTGTGCTGCTCGCCTTCATGCTGATTGCCGGCCCGACGTTCTTTATCTTTGACGGATTTGCGGGCGGTATGGGTGTCTACCTGTCGAACTTCTTTGACATGGCGCTTTATCGTGGCGATGCGGGGCTCTTTGGCGAGCCGGGTTGGCTGGGTTGGTGGACCGTGTTCTTCTGGGGCTGGTTCATGGGCTATGGTCCGCTGATGGCAATATTCATTGCGCGGGTCAGCCGTGGTCGTTCGATCCGCTCGATCATCATCATGCTGTCGCTGCTTGCCCCGATCGTGACGAATTTCTGGTTCACCATCATCGGAGGTTCCGGGATTGCATTCGAGCAGTTGGCCGCAGGTACGATTTCAGGGCCTTTCGAAGGCTTTAACCTGCCCGCCGGGTTGCTGGCGATCACTCAGGCGATGCCGATGGGCTTCCTGCTGTCGGTGCTGTTTCTGGTTCTGACGCTGATCTTTGTGGCCACTACCAGCGACTCGATGAGCTATGTTATCGCCACATCTATGTCATCGGGCGAACCGTCTGCACCGCTGCGCAGCTTTTGGGGGATCACGATGGGTATTATGGCGCTGATCCTGATCTCGACAGGTGCTGGCGGTATCGGCAAGCTGCAGAGCTTTATCGTGATCACGGCGGTGCCGGTGTCATTGATACTGCTGCCATCGCTTTGGGATGCTTTGCGCATCACCCTGGCTTTGGGCCGCAAGTCGTGACCTTGGCGCGCTGGCGAGTGTCGTCGTCCGCGCCCGCTCTTTCGATCCCGTCAACCGGAAGGCTCAATCAATGATCGGCGCCACCTTAAATCCGAATTCAGAGACCGCAAAATACCGCCGCAGTCCGGCCGAGGTCATGACCCTCGCGCGGATGGGCAGCGCCCACCCGACACGGCTGTCGTTCCTGCGCCACTTGTTGCGTCGCATGACCGGGGGAGACTGGCGATTTGAACGGTCGGTCTGGCAGATCGACGCCAAGGGGGTTGGCCGCGCGGTCTATCGTGCCATTAGTCCTGTCCGCACCTACAGTCTTGTGGCGTTTGCCCATGACCTGCCGCCAGACATGCGATCGGACCGGGTTATCGCAACGGCGTGGGACGCGACATTCACCTTGTTTGATGGCACACCGGATGACGTCGATCTTGAACGACTCGCCGCCAATGTCCCGCTGCAAGAGGCTGGTCGCATCAGTCAGCGGGAACTGTCGCTGAGCCGGGCAAACCGGTCGGTTCGTCTGTTCTCGCATGTCGTCGACTGTCTTGCTGTGGGCCGTCAGCCCGACTTGGTCGAGATTGATGCCGTCGGCTATCTGATGCGAACCACGGCGGTCTACGGATCGGGGAAATTCGGGGCGTCCGACTATGCGCGGATTGCCGGTCGCGCGGAACTGTCGATTCCGTTTCAGGCCGAGATGCTGTCGGTCTGGCTGACCCGTCAGTTTACCATCGACATTGTTGAGCACATGGCAATGGTCAAGGGCGGCGACAGCGCCGTTGCGTTGGACCCCGCAATCAAACAGGCGTTGGGTGTCGGCAATTCCACAGGTCTGGGTATGGCGCCATATCTGGTGCGTCATCCCGTGCTTTTGAACAATTGGACGATGGCACGTGAAGAGGCGCTGGCTCGTGTTCGCGCTCAGCCTGTTGCCACCCCCGATGCGGTTGCGGGGATGAATGCCGCGATTCAGGCTGCCTGCGAGAACGCCGCCCATTGGCGTTCGGAGCATCCGATTCAGGTCACAAAGCTGGATGCGTTGCGGGCAGATCTGCGGGCTGTCGCCGGGTATCTTGTGGACTGGCGTGTTACCGACGACCATCCATGGGATGCGCTGTGGACCTGGGGGGAAACGGCCCTTTCGCCCGAAGGGCAGGAGGCGTTGCTTGCCGCAATGCTTGAGCCGCATGGCGACCTTGTGGACGATTTATGCGGTGGCATGAGCGTCGATGAAACGGTCAGTTTTACCATCAACGGGGCGATGCGCGTCGGCACGCTGCGGCAGGTTCTCAAAGACCGCTATGATTGGGCGCTTAAGATCGATTTTGCCGATCCGGCCAATTGCGCGCGGTTCTGGTATGTCTCCGAAGAAAAGCTGGAACCGCGCCTTGGCAACCGGGACAGCGAATTTGGACAGGACTTGGAGCAACCGCTCTGCACCGGGCGTCTGGCGCGGGAACTGTTTGACGCTTTGGGCGAGTGGGGCAATGACCAGCCCGTCGCGGAATTTTTGCTCGCCAATCCCGACCAGCGCTACATGACGCGCCGTGCACAACGTTGCGCAGAAAACCCATACAGTGAGGTGCGCGACAATCTGATCGCCGATTGCACGCTTCCGATTGACCTGATGCGATGCAAGCTGGCGTTCTTTGGAGCCAGCCGGTTTGATCCGAGATCGGACAAATGGGTGCGCATCAGCCTGTTTCAGGATCAGGTCTATCCCAGCGATTTGAACTGGAGAGTTGTGCAATGACACCTGCGCCGAATGACCCGACCATGTCCGGAACCCCAGTGGAGACTGTCGCGGGCGGTACGCTCTCCCGCTCTGAGATCGAGGCGCTCTCGCTCAAGGCTGCGCGGGGTGCCGGGTTGAGTTGGGGCATGGCCGAGGAAGCCGGGTATGCCGCAACGTGGCTTGAAGCGCGTGGGCTTGATGGCGCATCCACGCTGCTGGCTTTGCTCGACCTTTGTGGCGGCGGCGATCTCGCGTCTTTGGCACCCGATATCGATGGCCGTATCTGGCGGGCAAAGGGGATTCATCTCTGCCCCTTGGCCGTTGGGACCGCGCTTTCGGATCTCCGAGGGCTTGAACCGGCGGACATCACGGCGGGGCCACTTTCCATCGCTAACGTGGCGCATACTTTGCTGTTGCTGCCGTTTGTCCATGCGCTCGCGGAGGCCAGCGGAACTGCCGTGCATCTGACATCGGCAGGCGGCACCTGTGCCGTAGGCCCCAATGGTGCGGTGTGCGGAGACGTTGCCGCCTGTTCGGTACGCGGCGATCTGATCCTGTCGATCGATGGTGACCCCACGAATCCGATCACCCCGCCCAAGACCCCCTGCCTGATCGACAAGGAAACGCTTCGTCGCCTGCAGGATTATGCAATGCGCACCACTGTGCCGGCGTCGGATGCGTCACGCGCAGGGGCCGGTGCATCCACAACGGATAACGACTGAATGGAGACTGAAATGACTGTTACACGCCTCGCCCCCGGCCCCCGCATGAGTGCGGCGGCACAGATCGGCGACATCATCTTTCTAGCCGGACAGGTGCCAGACAACCTCACCGCAGATGTGGCCACCCAGACCCGACAGGTCTTGGCCAACATTGACCGAGTGCTTGACGAATTGGGGTGCACCAAGGCCGATCTTGCATCGGTTCAGGTCTGGCTAAATGACATTGGCGATATCGGTACGATGAACGCGGTGTGGGACGCGTGGGTCGACCGCGGCAACCCACCGGCGCGTGCCACCGGCGGCGTGCGTCTGGCGCGCGCTGGCATGGCCGTCGAAATGATCGCAATTGCGCAGGCGAGAAAGTAGACGCCGAACAGGTACGGGCATGCCTTGCGGTGCGGTTATGATTATCCCGCAAGGGCCAGCGCGATCAAATCTCGCGCTGGCATCCCAACCTTGGCACCAGTTGCGGCAGCGGAGTCATTCACAGCTGAAATGACCCCGTCCTGCCACGTAGACTGGGCCTCTCCGATCCGCGCTGAGTTGGCTGCAACGGTCGCGGCGGCAATACCACGATCCTGCAGGACCGGCAGGCGCGTGGTGGCCGCCCCGCCTGCATCATTGAACAAGGCGAGATAGCCCTGCGCCTTGAGGGCATTGGCAGGATCGGTGCCAAACAAGGCCCCGTGCGAGCCAGTGACGATGACTTGGCCAGCGTCATCAGGTGTTACCAAACTGGCAGAATCGACCAGGATCAACCGGCGCTTGGTCTTTTCCGGGGTTGTCTCAGTCCGTCCTTCCCGAACCTCGGGGCAGGCGCCCGTCGGCATCACCGCAGCCTGCAAACATGCGGTTGCCGCTTTACACGACATACCAGCAACGACGCCGAGCGCGGCAGCGGGCCCGTTGGCATGGGAAATGATACCATGCTCCAATATCTGCGCCGCCTGTCCGATGGCAGCGCTGGCGTGATCGACCGCTGCAGCGGCCATTCCCTGAGCGGCCAACCAGTCGAGCCCTCCGATCCCGGCGCGATCCAGCCCGACACCTGCGTCGTGAAAGATTGCCGCGCGAACACCGGCCTCGCGGGCGAGAAAGGCGGCAAAGATCCCGCCATGCGAACCGGTGACAACGACCCGGCCCGCACAATCGGGGCCGGGCTTTGAAATGCTGTCCGCCAGTAGCGCATCAGGCAATCCGGTCACCCTTCTTCACCTTAACCGCGCGGCTGTCGGCGGCTGGCAGCATTTTGCCCGCGTCGCGTGTCACGACCACGTCCAGAACAGTGGGGCGCCCGGTTTCGGCCAAGGCCTGTTGCAAAGCGCCAGCAAGGGCATCGGGTGTTTCGACGCGCAGCCCAAGACAGCCCATCGCATCGGCGACTTTGGCATAGTTGGTTTCTTCGAGATCCGAGGATTGGTAGTTGCCTTCGCCATACATCAGGTGCTGCAATGCCTTGACGTATCCTGAGGCGGCGTTGTTCACGACGATGATCGTTGGGGCGATACCCAGCCGACGGGCGGTTTCGATCTCGCCCAACACCATGTTGAACCCGCCATCCCCGGTGATCGCCACCACGGCGCGATCAGGTGCCGCCATGCAGGCGCCGATTGCACCGGGCAGACCATACCCGATCGAGGCAAAGCCCCGGTCCGGCACGAACCCGCGTCCGGCTTGGCGACTGTCATACATCAAGCCGCCCCAATGCGCGGCAAAGCCACCATCGGCGATCAGGATGGCGTCGTCTGGCAGGTGTTGATTCAACTCGCCTAGCATCCGGCCCATGGCGACCGGCACCTCTTCGCTTTCAAGCCGGGGGCGGGCCATCTCACGCCATTCATCCATGCGGGTCACGACGCTGTCGCACCATGTCTTGCGCGCAGCAGGCGGTGTTTGGCCGTTCAAGGCATCGGCCAGATCACGGAGCCCTTCGCGCGCGTCGCCCCAGAGCGGCAGTTCGGGGGCATAGGTGCGCCCGATTTCTTCAGCCACGCAATCCAGATGGATCACGGTCTTGCCGGGCGCTGGAACCGTATAGCGCTTGGTAGCGATCTCACCCAGCTTGCAGCCAACGACCAACAGGCAATCGCTTTCTTCGATCAGGCCGTTGGCGATGCGGTCATAGCGTCCGAACAGACCCGCAGAGAGCGGGCTGGTGCAGGGGATCGCGCCCTTACCGCTCATCGTGTGGGCAACCGGGATCTGCGCGGCTTCGGCCAGTTGGGTCAGGACCTCGGCAGCTTGCGAAATATGTACGCCACCGCCTGCAAGGATCAGCGGGCGTTCTGCAGCGGCCAGCATCGCGGCAGCCTTTGCCAGTGCTTCGGCCTCGGGACGACAGCGCAACGCAGGGGCGGATTGATAGCGCGGATCGCAGACAAAATCCGCGTCAACGAACCCGTAGGTGCCGTGACAGACATCCTCGGGCACGATCAGAACGACGGGCCCGGGTCTGCCTGTTGTCGCAACCTGAAAGGCGCGGCGCAGCAATTCGGGGATACGGCGCACCGCCTCGACGCGGATCACTTCTTTGGAGGCAGGGCGCAGGATATCGGCCTGATTGGTTTCCTGCGTCATGTTTTTCCAGCTGTGGTCGCGGTGCGTATCGCCGACGATGGCCACGATGGGCGATCCGGCGTTCAGCGCCTCAACCAGCCCTGTCACAAGGTTGGTGGCTCCGGGCCCAAGTGTGGCATCGACCAAGCCCACGCGCCCGGACACCTTGGCATAGGCGTCGGCGGCAAAGGTGCCGCAGCGCTCATCATTGATCAGGTGGTGGTTCAGCCTCAACCGCCGCGCCGCGTCATAAAACGGCAGCAACTGGAACCCACCCATACCAAAGATTGGGCCAGCGTCGTGGGCCAGAAGGGTGCGGGCGAGGGCTTCGCCCCCGGTCATTTCGTTTGTATCTGTCATATGGTCCTCGGATCAGGTGATGCGATAGCCCAGCATGCGGGGCAGCCAGAGCGCGATTTCAGGAAAGATGATGATGAGTGCCAGCGCCACGGCCATAGCCAGCAACAGCCAGCCGACCCAGCGGAAGGTGGATTCAAGCGGTACGCCGGCGATCTTGGCGGTAACCATCAGGTTGACCGCCACTGGCGGGGTAAACTGGCCCATGGCGATATTGATGGCCAGAACGACGCCGAACCAGACATAGGACCATTCAAAGGCCTCGATGATTGGCACCAGCAACGGCAGCGTGATCAGATAGATCGACACCCCGTCCAGCACCATGCCTGCCAGCAGCATCACGGTCATGACCAGAAACAGGATGACCCACTGGTTGTCGCTGACGCTGAGCAGCAGGTCGGCGGTTGCCGAGAATGCGCCCATGGTCGACCCGGCCCAGGCGAAAAGCCCGGCAAGCGACAGGATCAGCATCAGGACACCAGAAATCTTGGCGCTTTCAGCCAGCACGTTATAGACATCGCGCCAGCCCATGGTGCGATAGAGGACGGTGCCGACGAAGAGGCCATAGAACACGGCGACCACGGCGGTTTCCGTCGGAGTGAACAGGCCCGAGCGCAGTCCGCCAAGAATGATGACCGGGGCCATCAGGCCGGGCAGGGCGCGGCGCAGGCTGGGCCAGAAGGGTGGCCGTTCAGGCTGTTCATCGGCCCCGAAATCGTGACGTCTGCTCAGGATCAGGGTGGGAACGGCGATGGCGAGGCCCAACAACAGGCCCGGGATCATCCCGGCGGCAAACAGCGCACGCAGGTCCATGCCCGGTATGATGACGGAATAGACGATCATCGCGATAGAGGGCGGGATCAGGATGGCAGTTGAGGCGCTGGCGGCGATGACGCTGGCGGTGAACGGCCGGGGATAACCGGCCTTGACCATTGACGGCAGCATCACGGTGGCAACTGCGGCAGCGTCGGCGGGGCCGGATCCGGACATCCCGCCCATGATCATGCAGACCAATATTGCAACCAGTGCCAGACCACCCCGGCGTGGCCCGATCAGTGATTGCGCGAATTCAACCAGCCGCGCAGCAACGCCCGACCGTTCGAACATGGCGCCGGTCAGGATGAACAGCGGAATTGCGATCAGCGGATACTTGGCGACCGCCGCATAAGTATTGGGGCCGATCATGCCAAGCGCGGTCAGGTCCAGTCCGAGCCAAACACCGATTGCACCGCCCAATCCGAGGGCCACGGCGATCGGGGTGCCGATTATCATCAGCCCGATAAAGACCGCCAGCAGGAGAATATTGGCAAGTATCATGCTGTGCGCGCCTTGCGGAACATAGCCCAGGCGCGGCCCAAGACCCGCATCAGAATGGCAATGCAGAGGATCGGCATCCAGATGGTGTAGATCCACGAGGGATTACCGAGACCCGGTGTGGTTTCCTCCCATTTCCATTCGGAATAGGTGACGCGCGCACCGTAATAGATGATCAGGGAAAACATCAGCGTGGTGGCCAGCAAGGTGATCACCTCGCAGAGGCGCTGCCACAGGGGCGGCAGGCGGTCGAGAAAGAACGTGATGCGTATGTGTTCGTTCCCGGCAAAGGCTGCCGAGGCCCCTACGAAGGTCATGAAGACCAGCAGAAAGACCGAGTATTCTTCGGTAAAGGCAAAGGATACGTTGGTCGCATACCGCGCGATCACGTTGGCAAAGGAGATCAGGCAGATCAACGCCATCGCCGCCGCGCCTAGGGCTTCTTCGATCCGGACCGGCACGATAGTGTGATCGGTTCCCGTATCGGTGTTAGGTTTCAGTTCAGGCTGATCCACGCCGCATTTCCCTTTTGGTGGCCGGGCCCTGCCGGGCCCGGCAGTCGTTTGATATTAGCGGTTGGCGATGGATTGTTCGGCCATGTCGACCAGATCAGGTCCGATCTTTTCTTTCCAAGAGTCGTAAACCGGGCGCGTCACATCGACAAAAGCCTGACGTTCTTCGTCGGTCAGGGTGATGACTTCGACGCCGTGGCCTTTGATCTCTTCGATGACACTTTGATCGCCATCGGTCAGGCCCTTGCGCGCGACGTCGATCCCAAAGGCACCCGCGTCAACGGCGGCCTGCCGCAGGATGTCTTGATCTTCCGGAGTGAAGCTCTCCCAGACCTCGGGGTTCACCACAAAGATCAGCGGATCGGCCACATAACCCCACAGGGTCACGTTGGTCTGGCCCAGTTCATGCATGTTCAGGACGGTATAGATCGTCAGCGGATTTTCCTGTCCGTCAACGGCACCGGTTGTCAGGGCAGGCTGTGCATCGGCCCAGCTCATCTGCGTCGGGTTTGCTCCCATCGCGGTGAACATGTCGTTGTAGATCGGGGAACCGACGACGCGCAGCTTCAGACCTTTCATATCCTCAGGCGTGCGGATTGCAGTTTTCGAGTTTGTCACCTCGCGGAAGCCGTTTTCGGCCCATGCCAGCGGAACAGCGCCCTTGGACTCGATGATCTCGAAAATCTTCTCGCCGACCGGCCCTTGGGTCAGCGAATCCAGAGCCGCATAGTCTGGCATCAGGAACGGCAGGCTGAACAGGTTCAGTTCGGTGATCTGCGGCGACCAGTTGATGGTCGAGCCAACCGCCATGTCGATCACGCCTTGACGGATCGCCGTGAACTCGCGGGTCTGGTCACCCTGCACCAACTGCACGCCGGGATAGACCTTGAGATTGATGCGCCCCTCTGTGCGCTCGGCGGTCAGCTCGGCCCATTTCTCTGCGGCAATGCCCCATGGAAACGGCGCCGGCACAACGGTCGAGACGCGGTATTCGGGTTTATAGTCCTGCGCCATTGCGGCACCGAGACCCAGCGTGGCGACCGCCGCACCTGCGGTGATCATGGTCTTGAGTAGTTTCATTCTTGGTCCTCCCTTATCGTCGTGATGGCGGCGAACCGCCGGTTCAATCCGCCGGGCAAGGCGCGACAAGGCCCTGCACAGCGTCAATGATGGCATCGTCACTGACCCGCGCGCGATCCTCCAGCGCGGGGGCATAAGCAACTGGAATCCGTGGCGCGCCCAGCCGGCGCACGGGGGCCTTGAGGTCGTGATGCAGTGCCTCGGCCACGCTGGCGGCGATTTCCGCGCCAAAACCAGAAACGCTGACCGCCTCTTGCACCACCAGCAAGCGGCCGGTGCGTTTGACTGAGTCAAAGACCGTCTCACGATCCCAGGGCCAGAGCGTGCGTAAATCCACGACTTCGGCCTCGATCCCTTGCGTTGCAAGCGTTTCTGCGGCGCGCAGGCATCCGTGACGCATGCCCGACCAGGTGACGATGGTCACCGCATCCCCGGCCCGCGCGATGTCGGCCTTGCCAAGCGGCACCAGATGCTCGCCATCCGGCAATTCGCCTTCCAGCGCCCACAGGTTCTTGTGTTCGAGATAGACCACCGGATCATCATTGCGGATCGCGGATTTCATCAGCCCCAAATTATCGGCTGGCGTCGCGGGGGCGACCACCACCAGACCGGGAATATGCGTGTACCAGGATTCCAGCGATTGCGAATGCTGGGCCGCCGAAGACCGCCACATGCCGATGGGTTCGCGTACCACCATCGGCACTCGCATCTGTCCGCCGAACATGAAACGGGCTTTGGCCGCCTGATTGACCAATTCGTCAACCGCGCAGAGGGCAAAGTCCGAGAACCGCATTTCGACGATTGGCCGTGTGCCTGTCATTGCCGCACCAACAGCGGCCCCCATGATGCAGGCCTCGGAGATCGGTGTATCGGCGATCCGGTCGGCTCCGAACATTTCTTGCAGGCCTCGGTATTGACCGAAAACACCGCCGCGGCCCAAATCCTCGCCCAGTGCCCAGACGGATTTGTCGCGTTCCATCTCTTCGATCACGGCCCGGCGGCCAGCGTTCAGGTAGGTATCAATTGCCATCAGAATGCCCTCTCGCGTGGATCGCCCATATCCTGAACATCGGTGAACGCGGCCAATGGGTCCGGCCAATCGGTCGCTTGCGCCTGCGCGGCGATGCCGTCCATTTCCTGCACGGCCCGCTCGTGGACCTCTTGTAGCTCGGCCTTGTCCATACCGGCCAATGCCAGCGCCGTGCCCAATCGATTGATGGGACAGTTGCCGCGTTGCGCCTCGACCTCTTCCGCCGGGCGATAGGTTGCGGGATCGACAGCGGTGTGGCCGGTGATCCGGTAGGTGCGGCAATGCAGCAGCATGGGCCCTTTGCCGGCCCGAATGTCGGCGATTGCGGTGCGGGCGGCGGCGTCCACGGCCAGCACGTCATTGCCATCGACTTCGACCGCCGGAATGCCAAGGCTTTCGGCGCGTGCAGACGCTCCGGCACCGCCGGTCATGTCGTGAGTGCGGGTGGTCGCCGAGAACCCGTTGTCTTCGCAGACGAACATCACCGGCAGATCAAACACACGTGCCCAATTCAAACCTTCCAGGAACGGACCCCGATTAATCGCGCCGTCGCCAAAAATGCAGGCGACGATCTGGTTGGATCCTTGCAGCTTAAGCCCATGCGCCGCGCCGGTTGCGATCGGAATGTTTGCGCCAACGACCCCGTTCGCACCCAGCATCCCGACGCCAAAGTCAGCGATATGCATCGATCCGCCTTTGCCGCCGCAAGTTCCACCCGCGCGGCCAAACAGCTCGCGCATCATTGCCAGCGGGTCGGCACCTTTTGCCAGCGTGTGACCATGGCCGCGATGGGTCGACAGCATCAGGTCGGCGGGTTGCAGGTTGCCACAGACACCTGCCGCAACCGCCTCTTGTCCGATTGACGGGTGAATTGCGCCCAACACAAGCCCGTCCTTTTGCGCGGCAATCGCGGCCTCTTCAAAGGCACGGATGCGATGCATCAGAGCCAGCACCGCAGCAAATCGCTCGCGATCAAGGTTATGTGCGTTATCCATCGGCACGTGTCGTCCTTTCGGTCTGTTCGGTATTTCGTTGCCCGAGGGCGCGCGATTCGGCCTGCAACAACGCCACCAGTTCGGCGCGGCGCGGTCCCTCCATGCGTTCGCGAATGGCGGCAATGGAAAGCGCGGCAATCACCCGGCCTGAAGGGTCCAGAACCGGCACGCCGACAGCGTTCATCGCATTGACGATTTGCCCGTCGTTAAAGGAATATCCGTCGCGGCGTGTCGCTGTAATCATTTCTCTGAGGGCTGCGTTTCCAAAGCGCTCAAAGCTCGCGCGCTCTGTTGCGCTGGTCGCCAAAACACGGTCGATTTCTTCGTCCGGTTCAAACGCCAACAATGCCAGTGACCCGGCGCCCACGCCGAGCGGGCGGCGGTCACCAATGGACAGAGTCAGCGAGCGGATGGGATAGGGGCCGGTGCGCCGGTCGGAACAGAGGGCCTGATCGCTGTCGCGGACCGACAGGAAAACGGTATCGCCCGTCGTTTTGGCCAGACGGTCCAACGCCGTTCGCGCCTGATCCAACACATGAAACCGGCGGGCCGACAGGCCAAGCGCAAACAGGCCATAGCCAAGGCGATAACGCTTGGCATTGTCGTCGTATTCAACATAGCCAACTTCGCCGAGTGCCCCGAGCAGCCGCAGAGTCGTGCTTTTGCCCAGCTCCGTCGCCTCGGCGACATCGGACAGTCGCAGACCGCCTGAGTCCCCGTCGGACAACACGCGCAGGACCGTAGCGGCCCGGTCAATGGTTTGCATTGCTGGCATTTTGCGTTCCAGATCCCTCGTGGTCCCGCCGGACCTGCTCCTTCAAAAGTTCCATAGAGTGAAACTTTTCCCTCCACTTAATGGGACAATATTTCGCGGCGCATGACAAGAGCTTCTTTCGCAGAATGCGTGCCGACCATGACCAACAGCTGTGAAATGTAGCATAACACTCACAATTTTATGCGCTAAGTTGTTGATTTTAAACATCTCGGCGGATCTTCAATCAAACGAGGGTAGCATCGGCTTCACCGGAAGGAACCGTCGGATTCCCCAAATTACGTCATTTTAGCCGTTTTGGCATCGATAGGCGCAGATTCGGGCGCCGTCCGGGCTTCTGGCCTCGCAGCAACCTTCTCGGCTGATACCTGCAACAAATTGTCGGACTGCACGTCGATATCGGCGCGCAAGTAAACCCTCGTGCCGAGCCACTCCGGATCGATCACCGGCTCAACCCCGTTCTCCTCAACGACCGTTCTTGCTATGCGGTTGTGAATACCGAATGACCTACCGACAAGCCCGAGAGTTGTATACCGTTCTTTAAAGCGCTCGATCGTCAGCCGACGAAACATATGCTTTGCCGGGAAGGTCGCGAGTTATTTTGGCGTGAGCAGCGACCAGCCAGGGCCCGCCCCTTTGCTCAGAGACCAAGCGTTTCACTGCACCCAGATTGGTGCCAAGGATCCGCGCCACGACCGTAAGACGGTGCAAATCAATTCCACGCGAAACAGCTACCAACAGTCGGATTTCAGAAAGGCTAAACCGTAGATGGTCGAGCCGCTTGATACCGTTCAAGAGACCCGTTTCTTTCAATTTCCCTGCCACCTGCCACCCAATGATTTCAGCGGTTGAAGAACGGCCACGCGCCGCATGCGTCAGATCAACGAAACCGTCGGATTCATCTGCACTAATCTGCGTGCCAACGCAGACGCCGTCGAGAAAAACGGATAGATCGTCGAGATTGAAATCACCACAGGTCAGGCCGACTTCCCCTTCCGTCATGGGAACAACAGAAGAAATCAAACCGCTGTGCACCAGCTGTTCAGCGTGGGTCTTGCTGCATCCGAGGACACCTTGAATGCGATTTTGCGGAATGGAATTCTGAATTTTAGCGATCATCGTCTCCGCTTCTTGGGCCGGAAACACGCGTTGGTTCAACGCTGCATCAATGTCCTAATCAAGTAACATCTGAGCTTTACGCATGATCCGGTAAAGCCGATACCGGGTCAGGCCTGTCGCGTTAGTCAGGGAGTTGACAGAATGCACCTTTCTCCGACCAACAATCTCCTCAAGCACCATTTCGCCTGGACCAATTGAGAAGTTTTCGATGATTGCCTCCCGCACCACGTTGCGGATGGGTCCATCATCTCCACTTCTTTCCGACTTCTTCAGCCGGTTAAAGAGCTGTCCGAACGCGGCTTGCGGGCCGGTGCGACCACTACGGCACCCAGCATCAAGCCTTACTTTTGAAAGTGCATCCCTTATTGCGGTGGGACAGAGAGAGCAGATATCAAAGCCGACGCTTCCGACAAGAGCCCAATCTACTTCCGTATACGACTTGATGTCAGCTGTGGGACCACCTGTCACAAGACTGCCAACCATTTCACAGGCCCTTACACCTTGGGCAAGGTCTTGCCGGTTAAGCCAAGGATTATCCCTCTCATGGCCGTTTAGACGGGACAGCACGTATCGCTGCAGTGATCCTGGTGAGAGAGGCCCTAGATTTTCTTGTGGAGCAAGGTCGAGATGATTTTGCGCAAAGAGTTTCTGCAGGTCGAATGCGTTCACCGGGTCTTTCGTTGCCACCGTGACAACAGCGATATTGTGGTCGGGACATGCAACCACAGGCTTTAGAAGCTAACTCCATCGAAAGCGCCAACCGGCTCTTCCCAAGGCAGGAGCCTTATCCTCATCCGCAATCAGGCAGCGTGGGCAAAATCTAACAGAAACCCGTCTGACCATTGGCAATCCAAGAAGCGCGCCCTGCAACCTCAACATGTCGCCTGTATCTTGCTGAATGATGTTGGGTTTAAGACGGAACGAACTCTCACCAGATATGGCAGCGATGACTTCGATGCATTAGCTATTCCCCTTCCGAAAATCGGCACGAGCAAGATCAAAGAAGCGGCAAAACCGTCCAGCATCCGCGCCAGTCTGGAAATGACCGATGCGCGCAAAATACCCTTGGGTAACTGTCACATCCCGGACGATAGTATGGCTGTTTCTCAAACAATTCCGGCTTGAGTTTGTGCCAGTCCTTCATGGCTTGCAAGGGCGTTTTGCTGCCTAATGCTGACTGCGGAAGCTGCTGGTTGTAAAGCCAAACGTAG
>NZ_JBDWLR010000050.1:0-66728 GCF_039973035.1 Sedimentitalea sp. | reverse complement strand
GTGACCATATTCATCCTGTATCAGGTGCAGATACTCGATCAGCAAATCCCGCCGAACCGGCGCATCGCCCAGCAAAACACGCACATCCGAAAGCGCACCATCCTCATACTGACGACCCTTCGGCGTTCGACGACCCTTGCCGCGGGCGCTTTTCCAAACTCCGGGTTTGGTGTTCATGACGGTCATTATCGACTCCCTCGTTTGTATTTGGTATCCCAACTCCTCAATATTTGGTCAAATCGCAATTCTGTAATGCGCCATCGGTTTTGGTTATAATGAATTCTGAACCGCGCGTCGAAAGGCTTTGATGATTGGCGTTTCTGGTTGCTGTTCCCGGATCGACAGCCCGATTGCCTGTGTTCGGAATGGTTCGACCAGGTCGAGCCGGGTCGCAGTGCGGGCGGAGAAATAGGTCTCGGCAACACCTTTGGGCGCGATTGTCGCTGCGTTGCCGCTAACGACCTGTGCCAACAGTGCCGTAAAACCGTTAGCTTCCATCACGATATTCGGTTCGGCCCCGATTCGCTGAAAGATTTCATCGACAAACTGTCGGTTGCGCATGTCTGGCGTCAGCAGACACAAGGGCAGCTCCGCAGCTTCGCTCCAACGGGCCTGACCCGCTGAGCGCGGCGCCATATGCGCCGGTGCGATCAGCACATAGCTTTCGTTGTACAGCGTCTCGGTGTGTTCGGGATCGGCTTCCTGTACATAGGTGAGGCCGGCGTCCAGCGTGTAGTCGTTGAGCCGTAATTCGATCTGGCGTGACGACAATGATTGCAGTTCAAGCGACAGATCGGGATGAGCCTTGCGCAGATGCGACGAGACGATCGCGGCGAAGGGCAGCGCCGTAGGCACCGTTCCGACGACCAATTTGCCCCGCAGCGTGTTGCGCAATGCGCCGATTTCCTGCCGCATGCCTTCTGCATCGCTCAGCAATCGGCGCGCCCATTTCAGTACGACCTCACCTTCGCGGGTAAATCCGAGAAACTTGTTGCCGCGTCGCACGAGCGGAATCGCGAACTCATCCTCCATCTTGCGAATGCGCGCAGAAAATGCAGGTTGTGATATGCCGCAATCTTCCGCGGCATGGGAAAAGTGCTTGTGGCGCGCCAGAGACACCAGAAGCTTGAGATCGCGGATATCAGCCATGCGCATACCATTGGTTTCAGTTTGCCGCCCAATGGGCAGGTACCTAGGCTAAGCATCGTGATCCGAATGCGCCAGAACATTCGTTTATGAGGCGCATTGCAGGGGATCAGGGAAAGTAGCTGCGCACCAGTGCGCTCGCGATCAGGCTCCATCCATCTGCGACGACAAAAAAGGCGAGTTTGAACGGCAATGAAACGATCGCTGGGGGCACCATCATCATGCCCATCGACATCAGGATTGCGGCGATCACCAGGTCAATGATCAGGAATGGAAGAAAGATCAAAAAACCGACCTGAAAGGCCCGGGAAATTTCAGAGAGCAAAAAGCTTGGGACCAGAACAGACAATGGCGCGTCGGGGCCGGAGCGGATTGTGGCAGCGTTCGGACGTAATTCGGCCATGGCCACAAAGGTGTCCCGATCGACGCGATCTGACATGAATACACGGAACGGTTCGAGACTGCGCGCAAGCGCCGTTTCTACAGCGATCTGCTCCTTCATAAGCGGGCTGATTCCCTTCTCCCACGCTTCTGTAAAGACGGGCTCCATAACGAAATAGGTTAGAAACAGTGCTAGGCTGACCATCAGCATATTGGGAGGCGACTGCTGAAGTCCGATGGCCTGGCGCAGAATGGCCAGAACTGTCACCAGGAACGGGAAACAGGTGATCATGATCGCCAGTCCCGGCGCAAGGCTGAGTACAGTGATCAGCAGGATCAGCTGGATTGAGCGAGCAGATACAGACCCGCTATCGCCGAGGAACAACGAAATCTCCTGTGCCACAGCCATCTGTGGCGACGCGAAAGTCATCGCGAGCGTGATCGCCAGAAACAATGCTGCGCGGAGAGTCATCCCAGTCCGTTCTGAAAATCGGCGATTTCCGTCAGACGGACCGCAAGTTGACCGGCGTTATCGCCGCCGAGTTCCTCGAGCTGTCCCCGCGCGACCAGCCGATCGCCGACAAACAGCTCTACCGGGTCCTCAATGCGCTTGTCCAAAGTCAGAACCGCATTCTCGCCCAGACTTACAAGTTCGCGGATCAGTGGCCGGGCTTTTCCAACAGACACGGTGATTTCGATCGGCACAGAGACAAACGGACTGGTTTGGCCATTCGCTTTGGCGCGGGCATCGGAGTCGTTATCCATAAAGAGAATCCTCGGTCAGGGTGTGATAAAATGCATCGACCGACTCGTTCAGCGATGCCAAAAGCACATCGGCGTCGATCTCGCGTTCGCCGTCGCCGACACGCAATTGGATCTGGCCGGGAGCGATGTCAGAGCACTCGCGAATGACAATCTGCATAGGCAAATCTTTTTGCAGGATCGGCTTGAGGGCCGTGCCTGCACCCACGGGCACGACCAGCATCGCGGGCTGTTCAACCTGATCACGCGCAAGGGCAAGGCATTGCTCAACAATTTTGGCTCCGACGCTTTGCATCAGGGCCTCTGGCAAGACTTTGTGCATCAGCGCCTCGAAAACCGGCTCGACCGCCTGGGTCATCTGGGCAAGTGCTTCCTGATAGGTGAACGAGAAATCCTCGAGGTTCTGTGCCAGCGTCGCGATGACGCGGTTCTTGTCATCCGATTGCACGCGGATTGCGTCGTCCCAACCTGCCGTGTAGCCCTGCTCGAACGACGCGAGGCGGATATCCTCAACGGCGTCGTCACTAATTTCCATCACCGATTTCTCGGGCCGGTCGATAACGCTGAAATCCTCCAAGAGGTGCGCGATTGCCATCATACTTTCTCCTCATTCTCTTCGAGCCAACTGCGCAGAATTTCCACGGTTTCTTCCTGGCGCTCGCCGATCATCGAACGCAGTCGCTCAACCGGTGAATCGGAACCGTTCGCCAACGCTGGCAAGGCGTTGCCGGATGCGGACTGCTCCGCTGTCAGAGCTGCCGATTGAAACTGTTCGGACGGGCCATCGTCGATCTCTCCGGTCAGCACCGGGCCGCGATCGTGGGTTTCCTGTTCAGTTGGTGGCAGCATCGCAAGGTTTGACTGGGGCAGTTTCTGTGCGTTGCTGAGAATAGGACGCACGACAAATAACCCGAGAACCAATGCAACCAAGGCCAGCGCGGCCAGCTGGATCAATGACATGATGTCCAGCGCAAGTCCTTGGAACATGCCTCCTGCTGCCGCCGTTCCCAACGGTGCGATGGTAGGCAAATCCATGGATCTCAGCGTTATGACATCGCCACGGGCCTCGTCATAACCGACGGCGGAAGCGACGAGATCGTGAAGTGCCGACAATTCCTCGTCAGATCGGGGTTGAAAGGTCGCGATGCCTGTGCTGTCAGTCAAGTTCAGACCATTTACAAGGACCGCAACGGTCAAACGTCGAATATCACCGGGTCCACGCACAATTTCGTGCTCAGTCTCAGACACTTCATAGTTGATTCGCTCACGGGTTTCGCTGCCCTGTGCTTTGGAGCCTTCTCCACCAGCACCATCTCCGTCCGGTAGATTCGAGGCGATCGTTACATCGCCACCGGCGGCGTTGGTCGAGGAATCTGTGCGTTCTTCTGTGTCGGTGCTGATGGCGACACGACCCTCGGGATCGAAACGGCGTTCGCGAATGGATTCGGTTTGAGTAACGGTATCGACGCTTACCTCTACCACTGCGTTTCCGGCGCCGACGCGCGCTTCGATCAGTCTGAGAACACGCTCGCGCAGCAGGGATGCACGGTCATCTGCAGTATTGGGTGACGTGCCTGTGTCCGCTGTCCCGATCAACGTGCCGTTGGCATCTATGATTGCGACATTCTCGACCGTCAGGCCCGCAATCGCAGACGCGACAAGATATCTCAATGCATTGGCCTGGGCTGGTGTCACGGGCGCGCCGGCGGGCACAATTGAAACGGATGCGGTTGGATCAACACTGCGCTGAAACGGGCCAGAGCCGTTGTGCGCGATATGCACACGCGCCTGCGTCACATACGGACTGGCGACGATCGTCCGTGCGAGTTCGCCTTCCTTGGCCCGCCAGTAGGCGGCATCGAACATTTGCGAGGTCGTGCCAAATCCGTTCAGGGAATCAAGCAATTCGTACCCGCGACCACCATTGGCGGGCAGCCCTTCACTGGCGAGCGTCATCCGGAGTTCATCACGGTTTTCCGCCGGAACATAGATCGACCCTCCGCGGACCTCATATAGTGTTCCGCGCTGCTCAAGTGCGCGGACCACATCCCCGGCCGAGCCGTTTTCCAGTCCTGCATACAAGAGCTTCATTGAGGGAGAGGCTGCCAAACGCGACATCACCACCAGTGTTACGATCACAGCAACAGAGGCGAGAATCACCACCATCTGCTTGCGTCTGTCGAGTTCGACCCAAATCGTTTTGATCTGCTGCACGATATCCTCCGTGTCGTCGACGTTCTGCCAACGTTCTCTCTTGTTTGGTCGATTGGCCTTAACAATCGGTTAGTTCCTGCACGGTTATGAAGGCACCGTACGAAACGATAGGAATTATGATGTCGGATGCCGTTGCAGAGGCGCCGGAAGCTCCGGTCAAATCAAAGAAACTCCCGTTAATCCTTGGCCTAGTGCTTGCGATTGCGGGGGCAGGCGGTGGATTCTACGCCAGTTCATCGGGCCTCTTGTTCAGTCATGGGGAATCAACTGCGGTCGATGCTCATGGCGATCCAGAGGCGCAGATCGAACCAATGCCGGATATCGCGTTCGTCGAGATCGAGCCGATTACGATTTCTTTGACCGGCAACAAATATGTGCGTCATCTGCGCTTTCGTAGTCAGCTTGAAGTAAACGGGACGCATCAAGACGATGTCGAGCTGATATTGCCGAGAATCGTCGATGTTCTGAACAGCTACCTAAGGGCGTTGGATGTCACCGAATTCGAAGAGCCGCAGGCGCTGTCAAAATTGCGTGGTCAGATGCTGCGGCGCGTTCAGGTGGTCGCGGGGCAGGGCCGGGTACGTGACCTTCTGGTCATGGAATTTGTGTTGAATTAGGAGGCAAAGTTGGAACTGGTTGCAGATATTTTTCTCGTCGCGGGTGCGTTGGGCGCTGGACTGTACTGTTTTGTCCTGGCGCGCAGGTTGAACAGGTTCAATGACCTTGAAAAGGGTGTGGGCGGTGCAGTCGCGGTGCTATCCGCGCAAGTTGATGACCTTAGCAAGACTCTCTCCAGCGCGCGGGCCGCCTCTGACGGTTCCAACGCGGCGCTGGACGATTTGACAGGACGGGCTGAATCGGTTGCTGCGCGTTTGGAGCTGTTGATGGCATCACTGCATGACCTGCCGGATGCAACACCTCCTGAGACGCCCGCAACAACAGAACGGGTTGAACCCACTAAGCCCGTGGCTCCTGCCGGGCCAATATTTGTGCGGCACGAGCGCGCTCAGCAGGGAGCTCAGCAATGACTGCGAAAAGCGGGTCGCCCCGTGTGCGCTTCGGTGCACTGGCGATCATCTCAGTCCTTCTAATCGGGTCGGCTTTGGTGCGCTTGGGATTGCAGGCCGGTCCGGCCTTCGCGCGAGAAGCCCCTCTTGTGGACGATACAGACGTTGTCGTGACGACAGAGGTGGCGCACGCGGCACCGTCATCTGCAGAAATGCAAACCCTGATTGAGGCATTCCAGCACCGCGAACACGCACTGGATACACGGGAGGCGCAGATCCAGGATCGCATGAAAGCCCTTGAAATCGCGGAAGAGGCAATTGGTCGACGACTCGAGGCATTGATCGGCGCAGAAGAACGCCTCTCTGCCACACTTGCACTTGCGGATGGGGCAACCGAGGAGGATCTGGTCCGCCTCACCAACGTCTATGAAAAGATGAAGCCAAAACAAGCGGCTGCGCTTTTTGAGGCAATGGCTCCTGAGTTTGCCGCAGGTTTCCTTGCTCGTATGCGGCCAGATGCAGCTGCCAGCGTGATGGCCGGCCTCAGCCCGATGGCAGCCTATTCCATCAGCGTCGTTCTTGCTGGTCGTAACGCTTCGGTTCCCAAGGAATAATTCAGCTTGGTCAACGTTTGTTAAGGCCGACAGGCCAAACTGTCCTAAGCCCATGCAACACGGAGTCGCTAAATGATTGGCATAATTGGCATTGTCACGATCTTTGGGATGGTGTTCGGGGGCTATCTTCTGGCCGGTGGCAAGATGGCGATCATCCTAAAGACGCTTCCGTTCGAGATGATCATGATCGGAGGTGCAGCGATCGGGGCGTTCCTGATCAGCAACGATATGGCTGCGGTTAAACACACGGCCAAAGATGTCGGCAAAGTCTTTAAGGGGCCGAAATGGCGGCCTCAGGACTACAGTGATTTGCTGTGTTTGCTGTTTGAGCTGATTAGGATTGCTCGCCAAAATCCCATGGATGTAGAGCAACACATCGAGGACCCTGACAGTTCATCAGTTTTCTCGAAGTATCCGAAAATTCAGGCAGATAAGGAAGCAGTCAACCTGATCTGTGACACCATGCGCTCTGCTTCCATGAACTATGATGATCCACATCAGGTCGAAGAGGTTCTGGACAAGCGTATGGAGGTCAATCTGCATCACGCTCTGCATTCCAGCCATGCGTTGCAGACCGTGGCCGACGGTTTGCCCGCGTTGGGAATTGTTGCCGCCGTCTTGGGTGTGATCAAGACGATGGGGTCGATCGACCAGCCTCCCGAAGTCTTGGGGAAATTGATCGGCGGCGCTCTGGTCGGCACGTTTCTCGGGGTGTTTCTGGCATATGGGCTGGTCGGTCCATTTGCTGCCCGCGTCAAGACGGTGGTCGAGGAGGACAACCATTTCTATTTATTGATCCGTGAAGTGTTGATTGCAAACTTGCACAACCATGCCGCGACGATCTGTATCGAAGTCGGACGCCAGAATACGCCGGCTCATTGTCGACCTGATTTTAGCGATCTGGAACAGGCGCTCAAGGCTGTGAAGCAGGATGCAGCATGAACCGGTTTCTTCTGTTCTGTATTCTTCTCATCGTAGCTGCTAGCGGCTTGCAGGCGCAGACAGTAGTCGTCCGTTCGGGGGAACACGAAACATTCACCCGGCTCGTGATGAAGCTGAAAGACGGTGTGGGCTGGTCAATCACCCGCAGCAACCGATTGGCGCGCGTCGATATTGACCAACCCGATATTCGGCTCGACATCGCAGCCGTCTTTCAAAAAATACCGCGAAAGCGGCTTCTTGCGCTCAAGCAACGTGAAAATGGCGCTCCGTTGGAGTTGAGTTTGAACTGTAACTGTGAGGTCGAGAGTTTCGCGCAACCCGGGAATTACCTTGTCATCGATATTCGCGATCCCAAGCCTGATGAGGCTTTGCTCAGCCCGAGATTGCCGCCAATTGGCATCGCGTCATACAGGTTCAATCTTGGCGAGGGCACTGCTAGAGCGCGCTTGACACACGTGGGTGATCTACGACGGCCCGAGTCTCTGGCTCCACCGGTCGCCAATCCACCATCTGCCGGCGCGGGCGGAACACTTGTTAGGTCCAGTTTTTCGGAACAGCGTCTGCTTGCGCAAATTCAACGCGCAACGTCTCAGGGCCTACTCACCCCCGTCGCGGATTTGCTCCCTCAACTCCCGGATTCCGTTTCAGAGAAGACTGAAACCGCGCCCTCGCTTACACCACAGATCAATATTGCAACAACAACGGTAATTGACAGAGACATGGCCAGCGTTGTCACTGTATTTGATCAGTTTACCAATGAACCCGAATGTTTGCCTGCGGAGTTCACAGCAATTTCCGATTGGGGAAATGATCGGCCGTTTTCGGATCAAGTTAGTCAGCATCGTGTTCGTTTGTTTGAGGAATTTGACCGACTAAATAGTGCAGCGGTGACGGATCTTGCAAAGACTTACTTGCACTTTGGATTCGGTGACGAAGCCCGTGCCGTACTCGCGCTGTTGTCGGAAACGGACGAACAAACTGACGTCCTGCTCGCTCTTGCCGACGTTTTGGATGATAGACCGGTGGCACAAGGGGAGCTGCTCTCTGGACAATCCGGTTGTTCCCCAGGCTCGGCATTATGGTCTGCGCTCGCGCAAACCGATGACAGCGTAAAGATCAATTCCGATGCGGTGTTGCAGGGTTTTTCTCACTTACCCCGCCATTTGAGACAGCAACTTGGTCCGAGACTTAGTCGGCAATTCAACAGCCTAGGGCGCCGCGAACTGGCCAGTGATGTGCTGCGTGCCGTCGACCGTAGTACTGATTCAAGCGGGCCGCCGCACGATCTTGCCGCCGCAGAAATAGAAATCGCAACGGGTCAATCCGAAGCTGCAGTTGAGAAGATGGAAAAGGTCGTCGTTTCTGATTCCGAACTCTCTCCAGAAGCATTGATTAAGTTGATTGACACGCTGGAGGCCGAGCGTCGGCCATTGCGACCAGATTTACCAGAGCTCGCCGCTGCCTATGCTACGGAGCATCGCTTGGGCGAATTGGAAGCGGAACTGCGGCGGATACACGCGACGTCACTTGCGATGGTCGGCCGGTTTGACGAAGCCTTTCGGGTTTTGGGTGAGCTCATGGAGCTTGATTCAGAGATCGCGAGTGATAGGGCAACGAATAGCGCGTTGAACTCCCTTACCGAAAACGCTGACGATGTTACCTTCCTAACATTCGTTCTCCCGCGGGCGAAGAGCGATGGAATTGCGCTTTCGTCTCAACTTGAGACAAAGATGGCGGAACGTTTGCTTAGTCTTGGGTTCGCGGAGCAGGCTTATGCGATGCTGAAACCGGCAAGATCAGGCACGCTGTCCAAGAAAGAACAATTGCTACGCGCGGAAATCGCATTGGCCAATGGATTACCGCACCGTGCGATGATCGAAGTGTTGAACCTCAAAAGCCCCGAAGCGTCGGAGATCAGGGCGCGGGCAATGCGGGCAAATGGCGACTTTGGTACAGCCGGTCAAGTTTTGCTTGACGCGGCGCGACCGGAAACTGCGGCGCGTAATCTCTGGCTTGGCGATGCATGGGAGAGTTTACCGCCTATCGAAGATCCTCAATATAGTCGCCTTGCCGAACTGTCATCTCAGCTCGCCGTGCAAGTCGAAACAGATGAAGCGATCCCGCCGCTCGCTGCTGCCAGAACGCTGTTATACGACAGCATGAATGCACGCTCGGGCATCGACGAAATGCTGGGCACGTTGCAGGCGCCAAGCCCTGTTGAGTGACGCCAAATTGGGGTTCAGCTGTCTGATCAGAATTCCTCAATGCAGAAGGCGTGATAACGGAATCTCAATAAGCGGCGCCTAGCGTCAAAACCGTGATGAAACCACGCTGGAAAGGGGCAGAATGCCTAGATTCTTGATCATATTTCTGCGCGCCGTGGGCCAACTCAAACAGATGGCTGGTAGGCATCTTGTTGCTGCGAGCTTCGCATCGGCTTTGGCTGCCTTGCCATCTGCCGGCACCGGGTCCTCGGCTGAAACCGCCCTGTTGTGTGACCGTGCCGCACGCATCGCGGCTAAATCTCAGAATGTGCCATATGACGTATTGCAGGCAATCTCTCGGGCCGAGACCGGCCGAACGACCGAGGGCCGATTGGAACCCTGGCCTTGGACCGTCAACATGGAGGGAGCTGGTAAGTGGTTCGTTTCTGAAGACGAAGCCCGTGCCTATGTTTTCCGGCATTTCAAACGAGGCGCGCGCAGCTTTGATGTTGGATGTTTTCAGATCAACTACAAATGGCATGGTGCCGCATTCCGATCTATTGATGACATGTTTGATCCGGTATTGAACGCGGACTATGCTGCCAAGTTTCTGCTCGATCTCTTTCATGAATTCGGGAGTTGGTCCGAAGCGGCGGGAGCCTATCACTCACGAACGCAACCTCGTGCGCGAACCTATGCCGCGCGGTTTGACATGATCCGCGCGGCCACTGCCAGGCTGCAACAGCTCCCGATTGTTGCCGAGCAACCTTCCGAAAGAAGAACATCGACTGTCTTTGCAAGCGGTGCGCAGGTTCCATTGATTTCGGGTGGCACCGTGAGTCTTGGGTCTCTGGTGCCAATTTTGCGCTCTTCTGGTTCGACCGGACGAACGTTTGTGTTGATCAACTAGAGTACCCGAAATGCCAAAGCTCTCTGCTACCGACATTTTCAGTCCGACGGTCCTTCTGGCGCTCGCGTTGATGGCCGTCATCGTGATGATGATCCTGCCCATGCCGGCCTGGGTGCTGGATGTCGGACTGGCCGCTTCGTTTGGCCTCGCCATCCTGATATTCACAGTGACCTTGTTCATCGAACGACCACTGGATTTTTCGGCCTTTCCGACGATTCTGCTGGCGTCGCTGATGCTGCGTCTTTCGCTGAATGTATCCTCCACCAAACTGATCATCGGGCAGGGGCATACCGGCCCGAATGCCGCCGGCGATGTGATCGAAGGCTTTGCCCAGTTTGTCATGGGGGGCAGCGTGTTTCTTGGGCTGGTCGTTTTTGGCGTCCTGTTGATCGTCAATTTCATGGTTATTACCAAGGGCGCTGCACGAATGGCAGAGGTTGGTGCCCGATTTGCGCTTGATGGAATGCCGGGCAAGCAGCTGGCAATCGACAGCGATATGTCTGCAGGCGCGATCAATCACACCGAGGCGCGCGAACGTCGAGAACGGGAGCAGCAGGAAACCACATTTTTTGGTTCGCTTGATGGGGCCTCGAAATTCGTAAAGGGCGACGCCGTTGCCGGGCTGCTGATAACGCTACTCAATCTGGTGATGGGGTTGGTGATGGGCGTTGTCGTTCACCAGATGCCGATTGGGTCCGCGTTTGAGACTTACGCCATCCTTACAGTTGGTGACGGGTTGGTTTCCCAAATTCCTGCTGTCATCATTTCCATTGCCTCTGCACTCTTGCTGGCGCGTGGCGGCAATCGCGGGTCGACCGATCTGGCGATGTTTGACCAGCTTGGGAAACACCCCGCGGCGCTGGCGACTGTTGCAGTACTGATGGTCCTGTTCGCGCTTGTCCCCGGGCTGCCCTTTCTCCCGTTCATGGCCGGAGGCAGCATTCTTGGCTTCGCCGCCTATGCCATGAAACGGCGCGCGAAATCGGCCGACGCAGATGATCAGCCTCTTGAAAGTCACGAGCCAGTCCAAAAGGCACTTGGAGATGTCCTTGACCTTGACGATGTGCATCTGGAATTTGCCCCCGATCTTGTCAGTATGGTATTGGATCCGGGAACTGGACTGGACACGAGGATCGCCAATATGCGGACGCATGTGGCGACGGTGTTCGGGCTGATCCTGCCCGATATCAGACTGACCGATCAACCGGAGCTGCCGGTCGGGACCTATGTGATCCGCGTTCAGGGGGTCGAACAGGCGCGCGGCTCTCTGCACCCGGACCTCGTTCTCGCGCTGATGCCGGAAGATCAGCAATCCTTGCCGAATGGCACGGATGTCACCGAACCGGTCTATGGCGCGCCGGCTCGGTGGATTGCGCCGAAAGATCAGGAATCCGCAGCCTTGGTCGGGGCAACCATCGTCAGCCCGCCGGAAATTCTGGCGACACATCTGCTGGAGGTGATCAAGCAAAATTTCGCGCGGCTTCTGACACTCAAATCATTGCGGCGCTTGCTGACTGAAATGACGCGGCTGTCTGATCCGGAGCGCGCCGAGGCCAACCGCAAGCTGTTGGATGAAATTGTGCCCGACAAAGTGCCGATTGATACGTTGCATGCGGTTCTGCGGCTGCTGCTGGAGGAACGGGTGTCGATCCGCAACATGCCCCTGATCCTTGAGGCAATAGCCGAGGCGCGCCTGAGCACGACCCAACCCGAAGCAATCTGCGAGCACGTGCGTCAGCGCATGGGTTTTCAGTTGGTTTCGGAACTAAAACGTGACGATGGCAGCATCCCACTCGTTCAGCTTGCACCGGAATGGGAAGACACGTTCCTCACATATCAGGTCGAGACCAAACAAGGAGGGTTCGATATCGCATTGCCGCCGGATATCTTTAACAGGCTGGCCGATGGTGTTTCCGAGCGTTTGAGCCAGACATCGCATCAAGGTCTGTTTCCAGCCGTTGTGACATCTACCCGACGGCGCCGCTTTCTTCGGACGATCATGCGCGCGCGGGGGATCGCGAACCCAGTCCTTTCATTTGAGGAAATCGGGTTAGAGGCGCGCCCCGCTTTGGTCGGGATGGTAGCCGCGTGATCGCGACGCTGAACGAACTTCTCCCTTTGCTCTCAGAAACACTCTGGCATGGGATCGTCGTGTTCCTGCGAATGTCCGCCATGGTTTCGGTGATGCCCGCCTTTGGCGAAAGGGCTGTGCCCATGCGGGTCAAACTGGGGATCGCAATTGCCTTTGCCCTGGTCGTCATACCCGCGTTGCCCCTGCAATCCGCACCACCTGATCCGCTGGTCTTGACCCGGCTTGCGTTGACCGAAGTGGTTGTGGGGCTGGCGCTTGGTTTGGGCATCCGGTTGTTTGTACTGGCCTTGCAAACCGCGGGTTCGATCGCCGCGCAGTCCACTTCGCTGTCGCAGATCCTTGGCGGCGCTGCCGTCGAACCGATCCCGGCCATGGGATATGTTTTGGTCGTCGGGGGGCTGGCGTTGGCAGTGATGGCCGGACTGCACGTGCGGGCGGCGGAGTTGATGATCTATTCTTATCAGATTTTTCCCAGCGGCAACTTTCCCGCAGGACGGGACCTGTCGGTATGGGGCGTGGGGCGTATCGCGCATGCGTTTTCTCTCGCGTTCATGCTGGCCGCGCCATTTGTCATTACGTCTGTACTCTACAATCTGACGCTCGGGGTCATCAATCGGGCGATGCCTCAGTTGATGGTTGCCTTTGTTGGCGCGCCCGTCATCACGCTTGGCGGTATCTTTATGCTGTTTCTGTGCGCCCCGTACATGTTGTCTGTCTGGACCGATGCATTGACGGCTTTTTTGGCGAACCCGCTGGATGTTTCGAGATGAGCGGTGAACAACAGGACGAGTCGGAAAAGTCACACGAAGCAACACCGCAAAAGCTTCAAAAAGCACGAGAAAAGGGCGAAGTTGCGAAATCCAATGACCTGATGGTCGCCGCATCATACGCAGGTTTGTTGCTTGCGGCGATGGCGGTCGGAGCGGGGTCTTTGCAGTCGCTTGGCACTGCATTGATGGTCTTGCTGGATCAACCGGATCGTCTTGGTTCGCTGATGTTGGACGGTCCGGCCAGCGCCCCGGTCGGCGGATTGCTCATGGCCCTCACCAGATCGCTGATGCCCTGGTTTTTGGTCCCTGCAGTTTTGGTCGTGTTGTCCGTTCTCGCCCAGAAGGCTTTTGTCGTGGCTCCTGACCGAATCAAACCAAAGCTGTCGCGCATCTCGCTCGTCTCGAACGCAAAGAACAAATTTGGCCGATCTGGCCTGTTCGAATTTGCCAAGAGTTTCTGCAAGCTGGTTCTCTATTCGGTGTGTCTCAGCCTGTTCCTCGACTGGAGACTTACAGATATCGTTGCGATCACCGGTACGAGTGCGATGATCGCGGTGTCGCAGCTTTTGCATCTGTGCATCGAATTTCTGTTTCTGGTTCTTCTGATTGCCATTGTCATCGGTGGAGTCGATGCGGTCTGGCAGCATAAGGAACACCTGCGAAAAAACATGATGTCCCGCAAAGAGCTCACCGACGAAGCCAAGGAGGCTGAAGGTGATCCGCACATGAAACAGCAACGCCGGCAGCGTGGACAGGAAATCGCCATGAACCGGATGATGTCCGATGTGCCGACTGCAGATGTCGTCATCGTCAATCCGACCCACTTTGCCGTTGCGCTCAAATGGAACCGAAAACCCGGGGCTGCGCCGGTCTGTGTTGCGAAGGGCGTGGATGAAGTTGCCGCCCGAATTCGTGAAACGGCGCAGGCCTCAAGTGTGCCGATCCATTCGGACCCTCCGACAGCGCGCGCACTGCACGCCACTGTTGATCTGGGGCAGGAGATCCTCGAGGACCACTATATGGCCGTTGCAGCCGCGATTCAGTTCGCCGAAAAAATGCGTCTCCGCGCGCGAGGAGGAGTAAGATGAAGCATGACAAACTCGCACAGATGTCACAGGTCACTGAGGCCGTCTATCTCGCTGAGTTTCGAAAGGTTCAGCCGCTCTTACAAGAAGAAACCCGGCTTCGCGGCGCCCTCGCGCGCCTGAATGAGCAGGCCGATTCCGAGCGCAAAGCGCTTGCCACGGACATGCCTATGCAGACCATCGGCGCCGACCTGCTGTGGCAGGCGTGGCTGGTGCGCAGCCGCAAGCAACTCAACATCGAACTGTCACAGGTGCTTGCGAAAAAGTCTGTTGTCATGGAGCGCATTCGGCTGGCGTTTGGCCGTCGTAACGCCGTTCAAGCTATGAGTGACCGGTTTATAACTGACCGAGCAATAGCGCAGCGCAAGAAGCAATTTGAGCGTCTGTTGCAAAACCACAGCGACGGTTGATACCGGGGCGAACCCTGCGGCGCGAACGGGCGCTTTGGCATTTGTGCCTACGCCGTCGGCAATTGCGCAGGCACTCACCGACGGCTTTCATTTCGGGTTGAGATGCGTCAGTTGTCTTGGCGCGCGATGTCGGTAATCAGTACACTTTCGACATCATCGCCCAGCTCTTTTTGAGCCACATCCGCAAGAGATTGCCTGAGGACGTCCAGCTTGCCGGGGCGGGTGAACGATCCATCAAAGCCACCCATATTGGCGTGATCAAACAGGACGCGTAGAAACATGTCCCGCAGCTTTGGTTCGCGTTCAAAAACGCGCTCTCGGGCGCCGGCTTGCGTTTCAAGGCTGAGCGACAGGACGACCAGCGCGGCAACACGATCCGCCTGCACGATCGGTACAACGAACTGGTTGTTCAGCTTGACGAATTCGGTCGGCCCGACCTCTCCCTCATCGTGGGAAGGTACCACTCTTGCTTCCGTGCCTTCAGGGGTTGATTCGGGGGCCATGAAAAGGCCCGCTGCAATTCCAGCTCCGCTACCAACGAGCAAGAGCAGCAAGGGAATTAACTTGAGCATGGCGTTTCCCTTCAGAACGGCAGAACCGTGTCCAGGATTTGCTGGCCATATCGCGGTTGCTGAACATCGGTGATCTGGCCGCGACCGCCATAGGACACCCGCGCGGACGCGATCTTGTCATAGGTGATCTCATTCTGACGAGAGATGTCTTCGGGGCGTACATACCCGGTCACCAACAGTTCACGCAGCTCAAAATTCACGCGAAGCTCTTGCGAGCCTGAAATTGAAAGAACACCGTTTGGCAGAACGTCGACAATCGTTGCGGCGATACGCAGCGTCAGCTTTTCCTTGCGCTTGACCGAACCTTTGCCTTGCGTGGCGCTGGTCGACCCCAGCCCGACAGCAGCGGCCATTGACGCCCCTTCCGGTAGCTTTTCGTCAATGCGTTGTGGCAATCCCAACAGATTTGGAACCTCCATGGTTTCCTCGCCACTACGCGATCGCGCAGTGTCGTTGCTGATTTCGGCCTTTTCGTCGATCTCAATGACGACGGTCATGATGTCGCCCTTTCGCACTGCGCGCCGGTCACCCAGCAGGGATTGCGGGGTCGCGCTCCAGAGAGAAGATTGATCAACTGTGCGACTTGGCTGCGTTTGCAGCGGCAATCCGGGCATCAGCATCGCCACATGTTCCGTCGTTTCAGTGTTGTCTGAAAATGACGGCGGCTTGCCCAGATGATCGATGCGCCCGCAGGCCGACACCAAGAGCAGGCCGGAACAAGTAAGGACTCCGGCGAGTTTCGTGCGTTTCATCAGTATACCTCGATGCTGCCGTCGCTTTGGATGCGACCGGTCACTGTTGTTCGCGATGACAGGTTCATCGCCCGGATGCTTTCCCCCGCCGCGCCCCGACCCAGAGAGCGACCTTCGGTCATGATCCGCAGTGGACCTTGGATAAAAACAAGGGACACAATATCATTGCGGCCGACAATCGCGGGTGGGCCGATGTCGCCGGCGCGCACGGGACGCCCCGGATAGAGCGCCACGCGAGCCTCTTGGCCAATAAGGTCGCGAGGATCGGTCAGGGCACCGGCAACCGCGACTTCTTTGATGACAAAGTCGGCAGGTCCGATGATTTCCTTTGCCCGGATGGTGCGGACAGGCACGAGGATCTCGGCCCCCAATTCGGGTGCTGCCAGCATCAGGAGCGTGAGGGTCAACCGTTTCATCATCTTACCTGAGTTGTTGCGCCCATCATTTGATCCGCTGCTGAGATCACCTTGGCGTTCATTTCGTAGCCACGTTGCGCCTCGATCAGTTCGGTCACTTCGCGTACCGCATCGACCGAGCTGGCTTCGAGATAGCCCTGCCGCAACGTTCCGAGTCCGTCTTCGCCTGCGGTCGAGGTCAGCGCGGGTCCGGACGCCTCGGTTTCAAGGAAGAGATTGCTCCCCATTGCCTCAAGACCCTTGGCATTTGTAAAACCCGCAATCGAAAACTGTCCGAGCAGTTGACCTTCGGCTGAGTCATCGAAATAGGCATAGACCTCGCCTGCTGCATTGATCGAAACACTTCGCGCATCCGAAGGGATGACGATTTCAGGTGCGACCGTGTGCCCATCCGAGGTTACGATCACGCCCTCGGCAGACCGCTTCAGGCTGCCGTCGCGCGTATAGGCTGAGCTGCCGTTGGGCAGCGTCAGCTCGATATAGCCCTTGCCCTCGATGGCGATATCCAGATCGTTGCCCGTCGCTTCGAGCGCACCCTGCGCCAGATGCACCGTAACCGAGCTTGGCCGAACACCCAGACCGAGTTGAATGCCGGTGGGAAGCACTGTTCCGTCCGACGCGCTGACCGTGCCTGCGCGCGAGACTTGCTGATAGTGCAAATCGGAAAACTCGGCTCGGCGGGCGTTGTAGCCAGTCGTATTCATGTTTGCCAGGTTGTTGGAAATCGTCTCGACGCGCAGTTGTTGTGCGCTCATCCCGGTGGCTGCGATCTTCAAGGCCCTCATGAGGCTCTCCCTTGTTCAGTTCACTTGATCAGCGTTTTCACCGCGCTGCGGATCCGCTGATCTTCGGTTTCCAGAAAGCTCTGCCCCATCTCGTAGGCGCGCTGAACTTCGATCATCCGCGACACCTGGAGGATCGGGTTCACGTTGGAACCCTCGACAAACCCCTGCAGAATTGTCGCGTTTTCAGCGGGTTCGACCCCGCCATCGGCGCGAAAACGGACTCCGTCTTCTCGGGTCAGGTCCAACGGATCGGAGGGTTGAACCAGTCCGATCTCGCCGAGCAGTTGCCCGTTCGCGCTGAGCGTGCCGTCGGCAGCGACGCTGATGCCGGTTTGATCCGGCGAAATGAACACGGGCGCACCGCCCGCATCCAGCACGCGATAGCCATCCATCGTGACTAGATCACCGTCCGCATTCGGAGAAAAGCTGCCTGCGCGGGTCAGCCGCTCGCCTGCCGGAGTTTCGATCAGAAAGAAACCATCGCCTTCGATCGCAAAATCAAAGCTGCCGTTGGTCTTCGTCAGCGCACCCTGTTCATGCGAGGTGTTTCGGATGCGGGCGCGGCTCATCGACAACGAAGATTGATCCTGACCGGCCTGAACGTATTCTGAAAAGATCAATCCTTCTTGCCGGTATCCGCTGGTTGCGGAATTGGCGATGTTGTTGGCGATAATTCGCATCTCACTCATCAGCCCGGATTGACGGGAAAGGGTCACGTATCCGGCGGCTTCCATCAGCTACCTCCAATTATCAGCGGGATGATCTGCCCGTCAAAGAACGACACCAGCGTCTGGGTCATAAAGCCCATGGACAGCCAGAACACGACGACGATGGCGGCAAGTTTGGGAACGAAGGTCAGCGTCATTTCCTGAATCGACGTCAGTGCCTGAAACAGGCCGATGACGAGCCCGGTAACCAGTGCCACGGTCAGGATCGGGATCGAGATGGTGACGGCGATCCACAACCCCTGCCGCAACGTGTCGTAAAAGACGCCTTCGCTCAGCATATCAGACCGGCATCCGCAGGATTTCCTGATAGGCTTCGACCACCTTGTTGCGTACGGTGATGGCGGTTTCGACGGCCAGTTCCGTCTGTGCCAGAGCCTGTACCAACGCATGCGGGTCGGCATCGCCGGACATGGCGGCCATGGCCGTGTTTTCGCCGTGCTGCATTGTCGCCGCAAAATCCTGGAACGCGGATTTGAGTTGCGCCCCCGCACCACCTTCCGGGTCGGGCTGGGTTGCCGGACGCGCGGCGCCATAGTTTTGTACTGCTGATAGGCTGCGAATATCCATTCTGGATCTCCTTTATTTGCGCAACAGGTCCATCAGTCCGGCGGACATCTGCCGGGTCTGGTCGAACATTTTCAGATTTGCCTCGTAGCTCCGCTGCGCCTCGCGCGCGTCTGCGATTTCGAGCATTAGGTCGACGTTTGAGCCTTCATAGTGGCCCGAGTCGTCTGCCATCGGATGGGCCGGATCAAACACGCGATCCAGGGCGGATTTATCAAGTTGAACACGCCCGACCGTAAGCAGGTCGGTCTCTTCCGGACCACGCATCGTTTCAAACGCGACGGTTTTGCGCCGGTAGCCGGGCGTGTCGGCATTTGAGATATTTTCCGAGACGTGACGGAGACGGGTCGCCTGCGCCTGCAGGGCGTGGGCTGAAACGGAAAGGGCATTGGAGAACTCACTCATCTGGCAACCCTCCTCAGACCCGACCGAGGCTGGTGCGCAGCACGGAGAGCGAGGATTTATAGATCGCGATGGCGCGATCATGCTCGCGTTTGATCTCGACGCCTTTCATCAGTTCCAATTCCACCGAAACCGAATTGCCATTGGGATCTGTTGGTGACTCACTTTGAAAAGTGGGCAGGTTGCCCGCGCTGTCAGGTGCATTCAGGTGTCCGACGCGTCTGGCCCGCATCCCGCTTGCCGCATCGCCATCGAATACCTCGGCAAAGGGACGTATATCCTGCGCCTTGTAACCCGGCGTATCAGCGTTCGCGATGTTCTGCGCCACCAGTGTCTGACGTTGGCCGGCATGTGTTGCCATGGCGTGCGCAGCTTTAAAGACGTTCAACCCTTGGAACATCGGGGCTTCTCCCTCGATCAATTTCAATCAAGGCTTAACCCTGATTCCTTTAAGAAAGCGTTGTCGGTGAACAAAAGGAGACCGCAACGTGACGATTGATCTGAAATTGCTTGCTGCGTCATTCGCGGATGCTGAACTTGTGCGGTCGGTTGGGCGGGTCGTCGGAATTCGTGGCGGAGCAGTGCAAATTGCGGGTCTCGCGGATGAGGCGCATATCGGCGATCAGCTTATGCTGCGTCGGCGCCCCGGTCCTGAGCTTGCCGGAGAAGTTCTGCAGATAGATCAGGACCTCGTTCATATGCTACCCGACAGCGCCGCTGAAGGCGTTGCGATCGGCGATCGTGCGATACTGTACCCGATGCCGGTCTTTGCACCCGGCGATCATTGGGTCGGTCGTGTTGTCGATCCCTATGGCGCGCCACTGGATGGAAAACCACTTTTACGCGGCGGCGACGCGCGCAACATCATGGCCTCGCCTCCGCCAGCGGTCGAAAGACTGCCGCTGGGTGCGCGTGTCGGAACCGGGCTGTCCGTGTTGAACACCATGCTGCCGATTGTTGAAGGACAGCGAATCGGACTGTTTGCAGGGTCCGGTGTCGGCAAATCGAGGCTGCTGGCGCAACTGGCGCGTCACATGGCTAGCGATATCGTGGTCATCGCGCTGATCGGTGAACGGGGGCGCGAGGTGAACGATTTTGTTGACCGTGTCCTCGGCCCCGAGGGGATGAAGCGCGCAGTGGTTGTGGCGGCAACTTCGGACCAATCCGCCTTGACCCGGCGGCGTTGTGCGTGGGCTGCGATGTCTGTTGCCGAGCACTTCCGCGATCAGGGGCGGAATGTCCTGTTTCTTGCGGATTCTGTGACGCGATTTGCCGAGGCGCACCGCGAGATTGCGGTTGCTGGGGGGGAGGCACCTGCCTTGCGTGGATTTCCCCCGTCGGTCACCCCATTGATCACGGCCCTATGCGAGCGGGCAGGGCCGGGAAAGCTGGGGCAGGGGCATATTACCGCTATCTTCAGCGTGCTGGTCGCCGGGTCGGACATGGATGAACCTGTGGCCGACATCATGCGCGGGGTCTTGGATGGGCATGTGGTGTTGAACCGCGAGATTGCCGAGAGGGGGCGCTTCCCCGCCATTGATGTCGGCAAATCAGTGTCGCGCAGCCTGCCTGATGCGGCAAGCGATGCCGAGAACGAGGTCATCGGCGAGGTGCGCAAACTGCTGGGAACCTATGAACAATCCGAGGTCATGATCAAGGCGGGGCTTTATGCAGAAGGCGCCGATCCGGTGCTGGATCAGGCGGTCAAGGTCTGGCCGGAACTGGATGCGTTCTTTGCGCGGCCAGAGCCGGAGGGAGTGCGCAACAGTTTTGACAGACTGGGGCTTATCCTGCGTCGGGCGCAGGGCCCGGGCGGCGCGCGAGGGCGCTAAAACCAGCCGTCTTGCATGTCATAGGCACTGGCGTCGTTGGACATCAGCGTTTGCGACCACCCTTGCGTTCGCACAAGTTCACGCTGATAGAAATAGCACGCCGCCTGATGTTTTCCGCGCAGAAAATCACTGTCTCCGTCACGTGTCGCGACCCGACTGGCGGCTTGTGTGATCCGGAGCCACATCCAGCCCATGATCACGTGACCGAAACAATCAAGATAAAGCGTTGCATTGGCGAGGCCCTTGTCCGGATTTTCGACAACCAACCCGACCAGATGGCTGGTAACCTGTTCCAGACGCTGCAAGGCCTCTTTCAATTGCATGGCCAGTTCGGAGCCGTCGGAGCTCTCGATATCTGCGCGGATCGCGGCTGCGACGGCTGCGAAACCTGCGCCACCGTCAATCAGAACCTTCCGCCCCAAAAGGTCCATGCCCTGAATGCCGTGCGTGCCTTCGTGGATGGGGTTCAGCCGGTTGTCGCGGTAATGTCGTTCGACGGGGTAGTCTCGCGTATATCCCGCTCCGCCCAATACTTGGATCGCATGTTTGTTCGCCTCCAGGCAAAATTCCGATGCCCAGGATTTTGCGATCGGTGTCAACATTCCAAGCAAACCACCAACTGCTGTGTCGCCCTGACGTTCGCGGTCAACTAGCGTTGCGCAGAGTATGGCTAGCGCCAGCGCCGGCTCGACGCTGGCCTTTTGTGCGAGCAGCAATCGCCGCACGTCTGCATGTTCGATAATGGCAATCTGTCGGGCCGTTGGGTCCTTGCTGGCAGGCGCGCGCCCTTGTGGACGTTCGCGGGCATAGGCGAGCGATGCCTGATACCCCGCCTGCCCAAGTGCTGTGGCGCCCATGCCGACGCCGATCCGGGCCTCGTTCATCATCTGGAACATATAGGACAGCCCCTTGTGCGGTTCGCCTAGCAATTCACCGTAGCATTCACCGGACTCACCAAAATTCAACGCGCAGTTCGTTGTCGCGCGGTACCCCATCTTGTGGTTGAGGCCTGCGAGCGTCACGTCGTTGCGGCTGCCATCGCTGCGCAACTTGGGAACGATGAACAGCGAAATGCCTTTGACACCCGGCGGCCCGCCCGGAATTTTGGCCAGGACCAGGTGCACGATATTCTCGCTCAGGTCATGGTCACCACCTGAGATCCACATCTTGCGCCCGCTGATCCGATAGCGACCATCCTCCGTCGGTTCGGCACGGGTGGTGATGTCCGACAGAGACGACCCCGCCTGTGGTTCGCTCAGACACATAGTGCCGAAAAAGCGCCCTTCGACCATCGGAGTAAGCCAGGTGTGTTTCTGTTCGTCGTTCCCAAAGCTCTGGATCAATCGACCAGAGCCCACGGTGAGCAACCCGTAGCCGGACAAGGATACGTTTGATGCCGCAAAGACAAACGCCGCCGCCTGATGCACAGTCTCGGGCAGGCCCATGCCGCCATGCTCTGGCGCAAACCCTGCCGCGATGAACCCGGCCTGAACAAAGGCATCCACCGCTGGCTTGACCGCATCTGGCAAGACCGCCCGACCGTCGATGAACGCGGGTTCCTGTTCATCGATCTCGCGCCCGATCGGCAGGAAAAAATCATTCGCTATCTGGTCTGCGGTGTCCAGAATGCCATTCACCGTCTCACGATCCAGATCGGTCTCTGCGATCAGATCGCACAACTCGGCCACCTCCCACAGTTGAAACTGCAGGTCTTCACGATCATAGGCGCGCATCCGGTTCCTCCATCCCTTGTGATTCTACCCTAGCGGAAGAAACTCCGGATGGGCCAGTTGTTGCCACGAATGACGCTGCGACAGTTGAGTTTACACCTTAAACCGCCTATCTCGGCGAGAACGTATTTGTGGTATTTCAGAGGACTTCAGCTTGGCCAATCATCTCTATCAGAACGATCTGCCCGACGGGCTTGACCTTGGGCCGGTTGTCGCCATCGATTGCGAAACCATGGGGCTGAACCCTCACAGGGACCGTCTTTGCGTGATCCAGATGTCGGGTGGCGATGGCGATGCCCATATCGTTCAGGTCGCCAAAGGGCAGACCGAGGCACCGAATCTCTGCGCCATGCTGGAAGACACCAATGTCTTGAAACTCTTTCATTTCGGGCGCTTTGACATTGCCGCAATGTATAATGCGTTCGCGGCACTTGCCGCGCCGGTCTATTGTACAAAAATCGCCTCGCGGCTGATCCGCACCTACACGGACCGGCACGGTTTGAGGAACCTGACACAGGAACTGATCGGGGTGGATATCTCAAAACAGCAACAAATGAGCGATTGGGGTGCCAAGGATCTGACGGCGGCCCAGCTTGAGTATGCGGCGTCCGATGTCCTGTACCTTCATCGGCTGCGCGAGGAACTGGACAAGCGATTGGCCCGCGAAGGGCGCAGTGATCTGGCGCAGTCATGTTTTGATTTTTTGCCCACACGGTCGCGGCTCGATCTTGCAGGCTGGCCCGAAACCGACATCTTCGCGCACTCATGAGCAGTACATTCCAAACCACCGCCCGGCGCGTCATTCGTATTGAAGCCGAAGCGCTCACCCTGCTTGAGCAGAGCCTGGACGGCGAATTCGATCGCGCGATAGAGCTGTTATTGGGCGCAAAAGGCCGGGTCATCATCAGCGGGATGGGCAAATCCGGCCATATCGCACGCAAGATTGCGGCGACCTTTGCCAGCACCGGCACACCGGCCCACTTTGTGCACCCGGCCGAGGCCAGCCACGGCGACCTTGGCATGATGGCGCAGGGCGACGTGGCGCTGGTTCTGTCAAATTCTGGCGAAACGCCGGAACTCGCCGATCTGGTGGCCTATACCCGCCGGTTCGGGATTCCGCTGATTGGCGTCGCCAGCCGTCCGAATTCAACGTTGTTGCGCCAATCCGATGTAGCACTTGTACTGCCCGCCGCAGAAGAGGCTTGCGGAACCGGCATTGTCCCAACCACCTCGACCACCATGACATTGGCACTTGGCGATGCGCTGGCCGTTGCCTTGATGGAACATCGCGCCTTTACACCGGAACACTTCCGCGAGTTTCATCCCGGTGGCAAACTTGGCGCACGGCTGTCCAAGGTTCGCGATCTGATGCACAAGGGTGATGCGTTGCCTCTGGTCGATGCCTCCGCCCCGATGAGTGATACGTTGATCGAGATCAGCCAGAAGGGTTTTGGCGTTGCCGGAGTCCGCAATGACGATGGAACCCTCGCCGGGATCATCACGGACGGCGATTTGCGTCGCAAGATGGACGGGTTGTTGGCCCACTTGGCGAGCGAAGTCATGACTGCAGACCCGACCGTGATTGGCCCCGATGCCCTCGCCGAAGAAGCGGTGGCCGTCATGAACCAACGCAAGATCACCTGCCTGTTCGTCGTTGATCCCGAAGGGCCGGCAACACCGCTTGGGCTCTTGCATATTCATGACTGCCTGCGCGTTGGTCTGGGCTGAATCGGGGGGCGCTTGTGGATCGTTACTCGCGCACGGTCGCCTTTTTGAGGGTCCTTCTGCCGCTATCGGCGTTGGCGATTCTGGCGACACTCTTCCTGTTGTCACGCAGTCAGGATCAGGTCGCGACCATTCCGTTCACCGACGCGGATTTATCTGAGCGTACAAAGGGTCAACAGGTCACGAAACCGTTCTTTTCTGGCACGACAACCCAAGGTGAAGAGATCATCGTGACCGCTGATAGCGCGCGTCCGGGAAACAAGTCGACACCGGGTGATGCGGACAATTTGAACGCTCGCCTGAAACTCGCCGACGGGCAGTTGATAACCCTGCGCTCGGATGCCGGGTCGCTCAACCTGCTGGGCGACACTGCGACGTTTGAGGGCAACGTGCGCATCGAAACGCCAACCGGGTTGGTGGTCTTGACCGACGTGATGAACACCGCGCTTGACGCGATCAAGGGGAATACGCCCGGTACCGTGACCGGCACAGGACCGATGGGGGATTTCACCGCTGGAAACATGGAGTTCTCTGCAAAAAGCGGTGATGGCGACGTGCACATGCTTTTCAAGAACGGCGTTAAGCTGATATACGACCCTAAACAGTCAGAAAGATAAATAGTGAACTATATTGTTGCCCTTCTCCTGTGTGTGGTGCTCGGTCCGGGTGCCGCGATGGCACAGGCGCAGGGCACCAAGGTTGCATTTGGTGCGATCAAGGCAGATCCGACACTTCCTGTTGAAGTCACCTCCGACACGCTTGACGTCAACCAGGCCAATGGCTCGGCTGAATTCAAAGGGAACGTGCTGGTGGGGCAGGGAGAAATGCGCCTCTCTGCCAATAGGGTTCTGGTTACCTACGCAGAGACGTCAGGTGGCGTCGAACGGCTGGAGGCGGTCGGTGACGTGGTGCTGGTCAATGGCCCTGATGCCGCGAGCGCGGAACGGGCGGATTACTCCATCAACAGCGGGGTCGTCGTTATGACGGGCGATGTCCTGCTGACCCAGGGACCGAATGCCCTGACCTCCGAAAAGATGACCGTGAACCTGACAACCGGAACCGCCAACATGATCGGTCGGGTCAAAACCATCCTGCTGCCGGAAAAATCAGAATGAGCACGCCGGAACTGACGGTCACCGATGGGGAGTCGGGCCTGAAAATCGAGCGATTGCGCAAATCCTACCGCAAGAAACTTGTCATTCGCGATGTAACAATGGCGGTCAACCGCGGCGAGGTTGCGGCGTTGCTCGGGCCAAACGGGTCGGGCAAGACGACGACGTTCTATGCCATCGCCGGGTTGGTCATTCCAGAAGCAGGAAGTGTCGCGATCGACGGACAGGTCGTGACCGGGCTGCCGATGTACCGGCGCGCGCGACTCGGCATCGGATACCTGCCGCAAGAAATGTCGATCTTTCGCGGTCTCAGCGTCGAAGACAACATTTCGGCCGTTCTCGATATCACCGAAACGCATCACCACAAACGCCGCGAGCGGCTCGAAGAGCTGCTGTCGGATTTTTCCATCGAGCACTTGCGCCGTGCCCCGGCACTGGCACTGTCAGGTGGTGAACGCAGGCGCGTTGAGATCGCACGCTGTCTAGCAGCGAACCCGAAATACCTGTTGCTTGATGAACCATTTGCCGGTGTCGATCCGATTTCCGTGGGGGACATTCGTCATCTTGTCGCCGACCTGAAAAAACGCGGTATCGGCGTGCTCATCACCGACCACAATGTACGTGAGACGCTGGAAATCGTTGACCGTGCCTATATCCTGCATGATGGTCAGGTCCTGATGTCGGGCACCCCTGCCGAAGTCGTGGAAAACGAAAACGTGCGCCGGGTGTACCTGGGCGAAAATTTTCGAATCTACTGACATTACAGTAGTTTTGTTCTGCCAAGAGCTATTTCCGACATTATTGACGCGGCTTTGCATTGACACCGACCCCGACTGTCGCCTCAAATGGTGTCATGGCAAAACTCCAGTTTGATGCAGTTTTTGATCCGCCCTTCATCGAAGGCGTTAAGCAAACTCAACGACAAGAACGATTGCCAGCCCCCCTCAGCCGGACCTGACGTCTACGCGGCCATTCTGTGCCGCATTGCCGGTTGAAACAGAGAAGGAGAACATATGCGTTACCAAATCAGCGGAAAACAGATCGACATCGGCGAGGCCTTGCAAACGCACGTCAAGACCGACCTGGATGCGGTGGTCGAAAAATACGCCGAGCGCCCAACCGGCGCCAATGTCATCTTTTCCCGCTCAGCGAGCGAGTATGTCTGCGAAGCAACGATCCACCTTTCGACCGGTCTGAACGCGACTGCAAAGGCACATGCGCATGAAATTTATGCAGCATTCGAGGCTTGTTCCCAAAAAATGGAAAAGCAGTTGCGCCGATACAAGCGGAGGCTGAAAGATCATCACCGTGACCGCTCACAACCGGTTGAACTCTATGGCGCCTCCTCTTATATCCTCGCCTCGGAAGAGCAGGCCGAGGATGCCGAACCTGACACGCTCCAGCCGATTATCGTTGCCGAGATGGAAACCCAGATACCGTCGTTGTCTGTGGGAGAAGCGGTGATGCAGATGGAGTTGGCAGGCGCACCGGTGCTGATCTTTCGCAACGAAGGCAAGGAAGGGCTGAACGTCGTGTATCGCCGCGAAGATGGCAATATCGGCTGGATTGATCCCTGATCGGCAGAAAATTACCCTGAGCGCCCCGCGGCGCCCAAGCGGAGACAATAAGACATGGAGCTGACAAGCATCCTCAAACCTGAGGCCGTGAAGGTCTTTTCGGCCGCATCCAGCAAGAAGCGGTTGTTTCAGGAGATCGGCGAGGTGGCTCATAGCGCTTATGGGCTGGATGCCTCTGTGACTGTGGACGCATTGTTGGAACGCGAAAGCCTTGGCCCCACAGGTGTGGGCCATGGCGTCGCGCTGCCTCATGCGCGGATGGATGGGCTGACCAAGGTTGTCGGTGCATTTGTAATGCTGGAAAAGCCGATCGACTTTGGCGCGGTCGATCGCCAGCCGGTTGACATCGCCTTTGCCCTCTTTGCACCTGAAGATGCGGGCGTGGATCACCTCAAGGCGCTGGCGTTGGTCTCGCGTACGCTGCGCGAACCATCCCTTTGTTCAAAGCTGCGCGCCAATCTGGACACAACAACGCTCTATGCGTTGCTCTCAGAAGCGCAGTCTGTTCAGGCAGCCTGACGTCAGCGCCGCGACCCAAAGCCAAAAAGCAGATAGTCGCGCCGGTAGATCTGTGCGGCTTTCTTCTCCAGGTCGGCATTGTAGATTTGTGACAGCGAAAACGGCTCATCCTCTGCCGGTTTGGGCGGCTTTGGGCCGACATCGCGCCCGGATAGCTCGACCAAAATTGGCGACATCCGTGGCAATTCATCTTCGCGCAGCACAAAGTCCGGCAATGCGAATTCCCCAAACCCGGTGAGCGCGTTGGATTGGCTGCACAGCGCGGGGTGCGGGGCCAAAGCGGTTTGTCCCGCGATGTTTGAGCGCGCGAAATCCAGAAAGACGGAAAAGGCGTTGCGATGTTCATCCGCCGTGGCCCAAGGCTCTCCGCGAGGAAGTTTCAGCTTGAACTGGCGGGCCAGTCCCTCGCGCATCTTCGGCTCCGCTAGGGGCCCGTCCGACAAGATCGCCGAGCAGAAAACAGAATGCGCGCGGGCAAGCGGATGACGTAGCACCGTAAAACTGCGGTGGGTGGGATGCTCCCGCATCCATTGGCGCAGACGTTTTTGGTTCATACCGGTTTGCAGCGCATCTACTGAAACACCGTCCAGTGCCGCGAGCCAGTTCTCGATCTCGGATTCTGGCCCGCCCGGGATCGGCATAAACAGCAGGGGGGCCTTGGCTGCGGCGACATAGTTCGGTACCGCAGGTCCACGGCGTGGCTCAAAATTCGGGGTGCGGGACAGGTTGAACCTGTCAAACTTTGCCAGCGCCTGTTCCATCTCAGCCGGGTTATCAACGCGGTCGACAGCTGCGGTGGGGTTCTGCGGCTTGAGGCTTTGGTCCAGTTTCGCAAGTCGGTCGCTTGCACCCAGCCACTTGGCCAGACCGTTCAGAACGTCGACCTCTCGGAGGTCTTCGTATGCTAGATAGAATGCACTTTGGCCGCTGACCTGCAGACGGTTCAGAATCTTGGCCTGAAAGGCCTGGGTTGCATCAAGGTGCCGAGCGAATTCCTCCGGATCAAAATGGGTTATGGCTTCCTTGCGGCGTTTGACGTCCGTCAGCTTCCATTGTCCGGTCTGTGCGGCGATCTTCCAGGATACAAAACTGTCCAACGGATTGCGGGTCAGCACGATCTTTGCACAGCGCGGATCGTCAATGACAGGCTCAAACACCCGCGCATCATGGTCGTGAAAATACCGAAATCCGTTGAGAGTTCCCGGCACAGATCGAATGGCGGAGAGCAATTTCTCGGGTGCGGCGTCGCGCTCGGCTCTGGTTATGGCCATCAATTCCGTGCGTTTGGGATAGCCAATGAAATTTGGATTGAATGCCTCGCCGTGGCATTGAACATCGGCGAGCGCATTCAAGTTGGTTTCCAGAAAATTGGACCCCGTCCGCATCTCGGCAAACAGGACGAAATAGTCAAACATGCCTGACATTCTGTTTTACTGTACCAGATAAGGTTTGCTTGGCCGTTTTGGCAGTACGACCTGTGGTTCCTCCAAGGGGAAATCGCCCATGAGATGGGGGTGCATCCCCTGATTCTTCAGATTTTGCAGGAATTGTCCGAACCCTGCCAGATCGTTCATCTTTGGCGCCTCCGTCAGAATTCGGCTGTTGGTCTGTCCGATTTCATCGACAATTTCCTGCAGCGCCTCCATCGGGGCGTCCACAAATTCCGCCAATGACCATATCCGGATCTGTGCCTTGGCTTCGCCTGACTTCAGAAAGGCCAATTGCTTGGCTTCAATTTTTTGCAGCTTTGCCACGCGTTTGCGCAGATCGGCGAAATTGCAGTTGGAATGAAACAGAGGGATCGCCCACGCCCCGGCAATGACGGAAATCTGGGCATTCGGATCACGCGCAATGAATTCAGCGATGCGCTGCACGTCGGCAGGGCCATACTGAAAAGACTGTCGCTCGCCCCGCGTGTTCCAGATCAGGCTGGTGAGAAAGGTCTCGGGAGCATAGTCTCGCTTGGCTGCACTGTCACTGAGTCCCCCATTGATCAATTTGGCCTGCCCGGCGAATGACACCCGGTCAGGCGCAAAGAGGTGCCCGTGCACCTGTGTTCCCGAGGTCTTGGTGAGCCAGTCCTCAAAATTGTAGAATAGGTCTGCAAACCCTTGAAAAACCGAATAGGGGTTCGAGGTCGGCGCGTTCACGGAACTTGGTCTCGGCATGCGACTTTGCATGTAGAGACCCGGCCGCCCTCGGGTGCGTTGTTCGACAGCTCGGGCAAAAACGCGGTCGATCTTGGCAGGATTGGGCTCTGTCTGGTTCGACGAATTGGCGTTATTAAGAAATGCGTCATATAGCCGGTTGGCACGAGGCCAGATCTTGCGGCCCACGAAACAATTTGAACGTCGGAGCAGTTGCAGGTGATCGTCATAGAAGACATGCGGTTTACCCTGATGGTCAAACTTCGACAGGGTCAGCGAACGGCTTTCTATATTGCTTGAAAAACGTCGTGCCAGTGTCTGGTAATAGCTTTCGTCCGGAATCCAGACGCCGCGGAAATAGCGATCGTACTTGTCCCGGTTTGGGTCCTGAAGAATTGCTGACAAGGTTTGACGTGTCAGGCACCACCACTGGCTGCCGATATGGGGGACCAACCCGTCGGGAATCTTTCTCTTGATGCCGAACCGGCGCTGAAGCCGCACATATTGATCAAACCAAGTACGCCGGCGTTTCCATGAAAATGGAAACCGCAATGTGAAACGTTCTTGCTGCAGGCCGCCCTTGGCCCAAGGTACATCGGCCGTCGTCGCACTTTCGATAAAGTCGGTGCGCCGTCGCTGGGCCAGATAGCCAACCAGCTCATGCACGGGGCGCAGCGGAAGGCAGGACCCCGATACGAGGTAGACATGGTGGATGTCTGGAAAAGTCGCGAGCAACAATTCCGAGGCTGATTGCGATGCGGCGACAATGCCCCAGCGGCCCCATTCGCATCGGTGTCGTTCACAAAAGCGGATCATTGGTTGGTCGGCCAAGGCTGCCTTTAGTCCGTCAAAAGCGTCTCGGGGTACATTCAGATCTACATGCAGCGCGACCGGACAGCCCGCCGCGGCCCAATGCCGCGCCACCTGTTCAACCCGGTCCAGCGCAGTGTGAACCAGCATGGCGATGCCAACGCTCATGCCCAGTTGCCCTTGGACATCAATCCCAAAATCTCGATCTGCCGCCAGTTGATGTACTTCTCGCTCCACTCGTTCCACGGCCCTGCGCCGTCTTTCAGTTTTTCCAGATAGGCCCGGTACTCAACCGAACCATAGAAATGTTGCTTGCGAGTCAATTCCTCGGATGCTTTCACCGAAAAATTGTCGAGGAACTTGGCATGTAGCAAGACACCGCTCGCCTTCTCTCCACCGGTCTCGTCATAGACAAGGTTCAGCCCGCGCGGCAGCAACATATGCGTCGAGCTGACATAGGTGTAGCGTCGGTCCCAATTTACCAATGGGATCTTGTTCAGGGCAGGGGCCTTTTCGGGGTTGTCGGCAAAGAACATGCGACTGCGCGGCCCACCCTGGATCCAGAGATTGCCCAGTTCGGGATTTCGTTTCAGCGTGTAGTTGCCGCTATCGAACCATTCCGCGATCTCCATCGGGTTCTGGCCCGGTTCATAGTGCTGAGCATCCAGTCGGCCCCGCGGGTACATATCAAGCAACATTGCTCCGAATGATTTCACCGATGAGGCCGAAAGCCAATCAGTCAAAGCGCGCAGGGGGCGGGTGTCACAGAACGGATAGACAAAGAATTCGTCCGGGTCCACGACCAGCGTCCAATGCCCGTGCCCATAGGTACGCAAGAGGTAATTCAGCCAATCCGTTCCATAGTTCGACGCCTTGTAACTATTTGCCGTGTGCCAGACCGAAATGTCCGGCTGTTCGGCAACGAGTTCCGAGGTGCTGTCATCACTATTGTTGTCGACAAACAGAAAGTGATCGACTCCCAGTTCGCGATAATATTCCAGAAAATAGGGCAAACGCGCGCCTTCGTTGCGAAAGGTGCTGAACAGGAGGATGTCTTCGGGACCGATTGCGGCGGTGTTGTCTTGTGTCGGTGTCAATTCACGGGATTTACGAAGGCAGCGCAACAGGCGGCGCCTGCGCCGCAGTCTCATACGATAGGAAGTCCACAGGCTCATGTATTGGCCCGCCCCTGACAGAATGATGCTTGGCAACCGTTGGATGGTTTTCGGTTTTGAAATACCTGTCTCATAATTGCCGTTTGGTTGCTCATATCAAAGAATTTTCAGAACCTTACGGGGAGCTTTGTTAAGATTGTCACCTATTTGAAACGTATGTCGGCGTTACCAGCCTCCGGACTGCATCAAACCCAGTGATTCGAGTTGCTTCCAACCTTTAAACCGAACCGAGTCCGGCGACCACAGATCAGGCCCGGCAGCGATTTCATCATAGTATTTCGTAAACTCGGTAGGCGCATGAAAATGCTGACTGCGCGCTTTTTCGATTGTGGACCGCTCGATCACCTGGGGCAGGAACTTGGTGTGCAGTAATACGCCGGACGGGGCGTCTGCGTCTGCGCCGGGGCCGTCATAGCCAAAGTTCAGGGCGCTGGGCAGAATGGAATGACAGGAATTGACATAGGCGTCTCTGCGAGACCACCGCACCAACGGTATCTTGTTCAGGGTCGGAGACCGTCGTGGAGAGTCAGCAAAGAATACGCGCTCGCGCGCACCGCCCTGCACCCACAGGTTTCCGAGAGGCTGCTGTCGTTGCACCCGGTAGGGTCCGGGATCAAACCAGGGCAGAACCGCGACCGGATCATCTCCTGCTGCGTATCGCTGATAGCCAAGCGGCCCCTTGGGATAAAGATCGAGCATCAGCGCGCCAAAGACCCTACGCCCCTGCGCCTCAAGCCAACTCGTCAGATTATGTAAACTGCGTGTTTCATGATGCGGATAGATCAACAGTTCGTCGGCATCGACCATTAGGGTCCAGTGATCATGGGCGTACCGCATCTGCAGCCACGTCATCCAGTCCAAGCCAAAGCGGGAGTTGCGATAGCTTTGATCGGTGCTCCAGAGCGAAACATCCGCCTGCTCGGCGAGATACGCGGCAGAGCCGTCGCCGCTGTCGTTGTCGACGATCAGAAAATGTTCGACGCCCAACTCGCGATGGTGGTTCAGAAACCAAGGCAGGCGATCGATTTCATTGCGGATTGTGCTGACAGCCAGAATAGCACCGCGTGTGATCCGGTCTGTGCGATCCTTGACGGACCGCAATTGTTGCCTGCTGCGAAAGGAACGCCACAACAGCCCGCGTCGCCTCCACCTCAGACGATAGGCGTCGTAGGCGCTGATCGGCACGGCGCCGCTGCTTATCCGGTCACTTGTCGTAATGACCTGTCTCGTGCCAGCGCCAGGCGTCCGCGATCATGGTGCGCAGATCGGAACGTGCCGGTTTCCAGCCAAGCTCTTGTTCTGCCCGAACAGAGCCTGACACCAGCTTGGTTGCATCTCCGGCGCGGCGCGAGCCGATGACATGAGGCACTTCGCGATTGGTGACGGTGTGGGAATGGTCGATCACCTCACGTACCGAGAAACCCGTTCCGGTGCCAAGGTTAAAGACCTTGCTGCCTTTGCCATCCTTGAGCCAGTTCAACCCAAGAACATGGGCGTCCACCAGATCGCTGACATGCACATAGTCGCGAATACAGGTGCCGTCAGGCGTGTCATAGTCCGTGCCAAACACGGTCAAGGCATCGCGCTTGCCATCAATCGCCTCGAGCATCAGCGGCACCAAATGTGTTTCAGGGCGGTGATGTTCGCCGACCTCGGCCTCAGGATCCGCTCCGGCGACGTTGAAATACCTGAAGATTACCTTCCGCAGCCCATAGGCGGCTTCGAAATCGCGCAGGATATCCTCGATTGCCCTTTTGGATGCGCCATAGGCGTTGAGCGGCATCTGAGGCGTGTCCTCGTCAAGCACGACATTGTCATGCTCGCCATAGGTGGCGCAGGTCGACGAAAACACGAAGTCCAGACAACCCGCAGCTACGGCTGCCTCAATCAGGGTTAAAGACCCTTCGACGTTGTTGCGCCAATAGCGACCGGGTTGGCTCATCGCTTCGCCAACCTGACTGAGTGCGGCAAAATGCATGACCGCCACCGGCTTATGGGTCGCAAACACCTCGTCCAGCCGCGCCCGATCCAGCAGGTCGCCTTTTTCAAATGGGCCGAACTTGACCGCGTCCTGCCAGCCGGTCTCAAGGTTGTCGAATGTAACCGGGATATAGCCCGCAGCTTTTAATGCCTTGCAGGCATGTGAGCCGATGTAACCGGCGCCGCCGGTCACCAGAACGGTGTTCATGTTTGATCCTCGTGCAGCCTTATTCGGCTGCTTTATCCAGTTGCACAATATCGCGCAAATACCGCGATAGGTCATCGCGCAGGTCGTCGCGCGCCAATGCAAATGCCACGGTGGCTTGCAGGAAACCAGCCTTGGAGCCGCAATCGAAACGCTGTCCCCGGAACCGGAAACCATGGACCGGATTGTCGGTGCCGATGTCTTGTGCAATCGCATCGGTCAACTGGATTTCGCCGCCAGCGCCTTCTTTCATCTTGTTCAGGTTCCGCAAGATCGACGGGCTGAGGATATAGCGACCAATCACCGCAAGGTTGGACGGAGCCTCGTTCTCTTTGGGCTTTTCGACCATGCCGCGAACCTTGACGATCGAACCTCGGTCTTCTTCCAGGTCGAGAACACCGTAAGAGGATGCCGCCTCGGGCGGAACCTCCATCGCCGCAACCATGTTGCCGCCGGTTTCTTCATAGGCCTCGACCATTTGCTGCAAGCAAGGTGTTTCAGCCGCGATCACGTCATCGGGTAGGATGACCGCAAAGGGTTCATTCGCGATCAGACGACGCGCGCACCAGACGGCATGGCCCAGACCCAACGCCCGATGCTGGCGGATATATGCGATCGCGCCGCTTTCCATGTTGGTCGCCTTGAGAATATCCAGAAGCTCGTTTTTCCCCTTACGGCGCAGCTCTTGTTCGAGCACGGGCGAATGGTCAAAATAGTCTTCAAGAGCGCCTTTGCCCTTGGATGTGACAAAGATGAACTCTTTGATCCCGGCTGCGCGTGCCTCGTCAATGGCGTATTGAACCAGCGGGCGGTCAACCAGCGTCATGATCTCCTTTGGCACTGATTTGGTCGCTGGAAGGAACCGTGTTCCCATCCCTGCCACCGGAAAAATTGCTTTCGTTACTTTCTTGCCCATGGATTTCTCTCAGTTCAAAAATTTCTAAGTCCGGAACGCGCCACCTGCATCATCGTACATGATCTGATGTCGGTAGTCACATGCGCTCCACTTTGGTGCTACAGAACGATATGCGAGCCTTTGCCATCCCCAAGTCTATGGCCTCAGGCCTTCATGCTGTCGAGACCTGCAACGCCTCGCGACACAAAACACATGTATTGGCTGGGCGTCAAAAGGGGAAATATCTCGATCTCCAGTCATTATGCGTAGACGGGTCATTGTCTGTAACCAGCATAGTGGGTGTGCAAATACCACTCTAGGTTGCTTTTTGAGCGATCGCAATCAAACGGTTGTAATCGGGCGGCTTGTCGCCATCGGGCCATTGTAAGAGCTTAGTCTTGCCATTTTGGCCTTTTCTATCAACGGGAAGCGACGAAGCCAGCATGAATGGTGCGATTTCTCACAGCACTTTTGGTCCGCACAAACCAAGACGTTATTCTTTTAGGATGGCGCACGCGACTTGTCATTTCGGTGTGTGGTTTCGGTCAGAAAGAGGACCGCGCAATCTCTGCGCCATATCGCCACGGAGAGTCGCCTCGCACGAAAGTTGGGCAGCCTGACCCGATCCGGCACTGGCCGTGTGAAACACGTCTGGCGTTTTTACGGATTCGTCCGATCAAGTAAGGCCGATGTCATGAGGCCCGATTACTCGAGTCCCATCTGTTTCATCATCGTCTCCAATCGCGGCACGTCTTCGGGATTGTTCAGCTCCCAGAACTGTCGGTCACGAGCCTCGACCTCGACGCATAATACCTTGCGGCCATTCTCCATAAACCGAAGCTGCTCGAGCCCTTCCAAACGTTCCAGTGGGCCGGTGGGCCATGCGCCATAGGACGCAAGCGCATCCGGTCTGTAGGCGTAGACCCCGACATGGTGAAACACCGGTGTTTCGGCGTCGTCGGCATATGTTTCGGAGGTAAACGGAACGACTTCCTTGGAAAAATACAGCGCACTCTTGTCGGCGGCAAAAACTGCGGTGGTTCCCCCGACGCGGTCGTCCTTGCGGTCCGCAAGAAACCCATTCAGTGCCGCCCCGTCGCAGCGCAGCACCGGCGTCGCGACACCGGCGTCAGGTGCCGCGCGCAGTCCGGCGATAAGGTCTTCGATGAACCAATGCGGCGTCAGCGGTGCGTCGCCCTGAAGATTGACGATGATGTCATATTTCCCCCCGAGCGCTGCATGTGCCTCGGCACAGCGTTCGGTGCCATTGGCGCAGTCCGAAGAGGTCATGACGACTTCGGCACCAAACCCCTCGCAGGCGCCGCGGATGCGGTCATCATCGGTTGCCACCACCACCCGGTCAACGCCATCGACCGCCTGCGCAGCACGCCACGAGCGTTCGATCAGCGTTCGTGCCAAACCGCTCGCCCCGGTCAACGGCACCAGCGGCTTACCGGGATAACGGGACGAGGCATAGCGCGCGGGAATGGCAACCAATACCGCCATCAGGCGCTCTTCAACTCGACACCGGGCGCGTAGGCAATGAAAAAGGGATTGGCATAGCCATCCTTGCCATAGGTCAGCGGGCTGTGGTCGTCAAAGCGTACGACCTTGCCGCCTGCACCCTGCAAAACGGCGTGACCGGCTGCCGTGTCCCATTCCATCGTGCGTCCCACGCGCGGATACAAATCGGCCTCACCCGTCGCCACCAGACAGAACTTTAGCGATGATCCCGCGCTCTTCATGTCCTGCACGCTGTATTTGTTGATATAGTCGTCGGTGGCCTGATCACGGTGCGACTTGCTGGCCACGACCATCAGCGCGGCGTTGTCGGATGCCGCAACATTGATCGGGCTGACCGGGCCGATGGCCTCCGCGCTCAGATCGCCGGTTTCTTCCACCGACTGCCCGTCGGCCAGCGTGTAGAACATGCGGTCCTTTGCCGGTGCATAGACAACGCCGCGCGTTGGCACGCCGTTTTCGACCAGCGCGATGTTCACTGTAAAGTCGCCCCGGCGATGGATAAACTCTTTGGTTCCGTCCAGCGGGTCGACAATCAGGAAGGTGTCGCCCTTCGCACTGTGGCTGTCTGCCTGTTCTTCGGTCACCAGCATCATATCGGGAAATGCGGCGCGCAGTCCGGCCGAGATGATTTCGTCGGCGGCTTCGTCGGCTGCGGTTACCGGGCTGTCATCGGATTTGACCTTTACGTCGAAATCATCCGAATTGTAGATCTCCATGATCTTGGCGCCAGCCTCAATGGACAGGCGGCGGATGACGGGGATCAGCTCTTCATGGGTCACGCGGGGCACTCCGATGCGGTTTGTTGATTAGCGATTGCCGACCCCTTATGATGGGATGGCAACGGTTCGGCAAGATTTCCGTGTCAAACTTGCCAGCGTCACAGGATCACAGGCCAATGTTCGTACAACCCCGACGTCAAACACGGCTGGCAGGCGCCGCACAGATCGCCGAACTGATATATCATGCGGTCGCGCGGAGCGTGCGTAAACGCCACAACAATGCGCTCGTCGCGATTCTGCTGAACATGGTGCAGATCGTGGTGTTCGTGCTGGTGTTCTATTTCATGTTCATTGTGCTTGGGCTTCGCGGCTCCGCTGTTCGTGGCGATTTCCTGCTCTATGTCATGTCGGGCATCTTCCTGTTCATTTGCCATACCAAGGCTGTCGGTGCCGTTGCCAGTGCCGAAGGTCCGAATTCGGCCATGATGCAACACGCCCCAATGAATACCATCGTCACCATCTCGGCTGCCGCTCTCGGCTCGCTCTATGTCCAGACGTTGTCGATGTTCCTGATTCTCCTCGTCTATCACATTGGCTTCACCCCGATTGAGATCGACCAGCCTGCCGCGGCCTTTGGCATGCTGCTGTTGGCCTGGTTTACCGGCTGTGGCGTGGGCTTGCTTTTCCTTGTTCTACGACCCTGGTTTCCCCTCGCGGTCGGCATCATGGTAACGATCTATCAACGGGCGAACATGATCGCGTCGGGCAAGATGTTTCTGGCCAACACCCTGCCAGGCTACATGCTAGCGATGTTTGACTGGAACCCGCTGTTTCACGCGATCGATCAGGCGCGCGGCTTTGTGTTCATCAACTACAACCCGCATTTCAGCAACTGGCATTATGCGTGGTGGGTCGGCGTGGTCTTAATCGTGATCGGCCTGATGGGAGAGTTCTATACCCGCCGCCATGTCTCAGTCAGTTGGTCTGCGCGCCGCTGATCCACCGCGCCGGGCCCCTCTTCATCTTTGGTCAAATACCCCGGGGAGTTTGAGGGGCAGCGCCCCTCATCTTACGGACGGTCCCTCTGTTCGCTGCTATCGTTGCCCTGCACCATTCAAGTCACAACACGGAGCGTCAGGTTCAAACGCCCGCCTCGTGACAACAGCCGGGACGACCCAAATCGAATGCGGTCGATACCATGATAGGTCAACCGCGCATCGCCACCCATGACCACCACGTCACCGGATGCCAGCCAGACCGACTCGGTCTTGCCGCCACGCGTCCGATTGCCGATGCGAAAGAGCCCGTCATCGCCCAAGGATACTGAAACCACAGGCCAGGAAAAATCCGCTTCGTCGCGATCCTGATGCAGCCCCATTCTTGCGCCTTCGCCATACCAGTTGACCAGACAACAATCCGGAGGGCGCTCAAGCCTGGTCACGCGATCCCAGATTGCCAGTATTTTCTTTGGGATTGCAGGCCATTCCATACCATCGGGATGTCTGGAAATGTAGCGATACCCACGTTGATCCGAATGCCAACCAAAGCTGCCCGCCGAGGTCATCCGCACCGACATTGGCCGTCCATAGGGCGTGTCGGGTTGAAACAGGGGGGCTGCCAGAACCAGTTGGCGCACGACCGCGACAACTGCTTCTTGAGTGGCTACATCCAGATAACCCTTCCATATCTGGAACCCGCGCATTTCAAGACAGGTCATCGGCGGTTCTCCATTCATTAACAAACCCATTCAAAATTCCGCAAAGATTCGTGAATTCAGACCCGCAACGATGGTTGCAGGCCGCATTGGCGCTCCCTATATACGCCGAGACGCGCAATGGCGGGACCCGCTATCGCGCAGAACAATCGGGGTCGGGATGCCATAACGGGTTCAGGCCTCGGGTCATCGCCTTGAAACAGCTTGGGATCAAAACAAAATGAGCAAAGTAATCGGAATCGACCTGGGAACCACCAACAGCTGCGTGGCCATCATGGACGGCAGCCAGCCCCGCGTTATCGAAAACGCCGAGGGCGCCCGCACAACACCATCCATTGTTGCCTTTACGGACGACGAGCGTCTGGTTGGCCAACCTGCCAAACGTCAGGCCGTCACCAACCCCGACAACACGATTTTCGGCGTCAAGCGCCTGATCGGTCGCCGCAATGACGATGCGGATCTGGCCAAGGACAAGAAAAACCTGCCCTTTAACGTCATCGACGGCGGCAACGGCGACGCGTGGGTTGAAGCCAAGGGCGAGAAATACAGCCCGAGCCAAATCTCGGCCTTCATCCTCGGCAAGATGAAAGAAACCGCTGAGTCCTATCTCGGCGAAGAAGTGACGCAGGCCGTCATTACCGTTCCTGCCTATTTCAACGACGCTCAGCGTCAGGCCACAAAAGACGCCGGCAAGATCGCTGGCCTTGAAGTGCTGCGGATCATCAACGAACCCACTGCTGCTGCGCTGGCCTATGGTCTGGACAAGGAAAATACCCACACGATCGCGGTCTATGACCTCGGCGGTGGTACATTCGACGTGACCATCCTGGAAATCGACGATGGCCTGTTCGAAGTGAAATCCACCAACGGTGACACGTTCCTGGGCGGTGAAGACTTTGATATGCGCATCGTCAACTATCTGGCGGGCGAGTTCAAAAAAGAAAACGGCGTCGATCTGACCAAAGACAAGATGGCTCTGCAGCGTCTCAAGGAAGCTGCGGAAAAGGCCAAGATCGAACTGTCCAGCTCCAGCCAGACCGAGATCAACCAGCCGTTCATCTCGATGGACCCCAAGGGCGGCCAGCCACTGCACATGGTCATGAAACTGACCCGTGCGAAACTGGAGAGCCTGGTTGGCGATCTGATCAAGGCATCGCTGAAGCCTTGTCAGGCAGCACTCAAGGATGCCGGCATGTCCGCCGGTGATGTTGACGAAATCGTTCTCGTCGGCGGTATGACCCGCATGCCCAAGGTCGTCGAAGAAGTCACCAAATTCTTCGGCAAAGAGCCCCACAAGGGTGTGAACCCTGATGAGGTTGTCGCGATGGGTGCGGCGATTCAGGCCGGCGTTCTGCAGGGCGATGTCAAAGACGTCGTACTTCTGGACGTGACGCCGCTGTCGCTGGGTATCGAAACGCTGGGTGGTGTCTTTACCCGTCTGATCGATCGCAACACGACGATCCCGACCAAGAAATCACAGATCTTCTCGACTGCCGAAGATCACCAGAACGCAGTGACCATCCGGGTGTTCCAGGGTGAGCGCGAAATGGCCGCAGACAACAAGATTCTGGGTCAATTCAACCTCGAGAATATCCCACCAGCACCCCGTGGTATGCCGCAGATCGAAGTGACCTTTGACATCGACGCCAACGGCATCGTGTCGGTTGGTGCGATGGACAAGGGCACTGGCAAGGAACAGAAGATCACCATTCAGGCTTCGGGTGGTCTGTCGGATGCTGACATTGAAAAAATGGTTCAGGACGCCGAAGAGAATGCCGAGGCGGACAAGGCGCGTCGCGAACTGGTCGATGCCAAGAACCAGGCGGAGAGCCTGATCCATTCGACCGAAAAGTCGGTGGAAGAGCACTCCGACAAGGTCGATCCGACAACCGTCGAAGCAATCGAACTGGCGATCGCCGCGCTCAAGGACGAGCTGGAAACAGAAAATGCCGACAAGATCAAATCCGGCATCCAGAACGTCACCGAAGCGGCGATGAAACTTGGCGAGGCGATCTACAAGTCCAGCCAGGAGGCCGAAGAAGAACCGACAGCCGCCGATGCGGGTCCGGCAGATGACGATATCGTCGATGCTGAGTTCGAAGATCTGGACGATAACAAGCGCGCCTAAGGCGCTTGTTTGAACCTGGACGGGCCGGCCCGATTGCGGCGCCGGCCCTCTGACGTTCAGACAGGAGGACAACAGAATGTCAAAACGCGACTTCTATGACGTGCTTGGCGTGTCCAAAGGCGCTTCGTCCGACGAGATCAAGAAGGGCTATCGCAAGAAAGCCAAGGAATTGCATCCCGACCGAAACTCGGACAACCCCGAGGCAGAAAGCCAGTTCAAGGAAGCCAATGAGGCTTACGAGATCCTCAAGGACGCTGAAAAGAAGGCGGCGTATGACCGGTTTGGTCATGCCGCGTTCGAAGGCGGTATGGGCGGCGGCGGTCAACGACCGGGGCAGGGCTATGGCGGAGGAGATTTTTCCTCGGCATTTTCCGATGTGTTTGACGACCTCTTTGGCGATTTCATGGGCGGGCAACGTGGTGGCGGTGGCCGACGCGCGGCGCGCGGCGCTGACCTGCGCTACAATCTGCGTATCACGATGGAAGATGCCTACTCCGGTCTGCAGAAAACGATCAACGTGCCTACTGCTGTGGCGTGTTCGGACTGTGACGGTAATGGCGCCGAAGGTGGTGCAGAACCCTCTACCTGTCCGACCTGCTCGGGCATGGGTAAGGTGCGCGCGCAACAGGGCTTTTTTACGGTTGAGCGTACCTGTCCGACCTGTTCCGGTCTGGGCCAGATCATCAAGAATCCGTGCAAATCCTGTGGCGGTCAAGGCCGCGTCGAAAGGGATCGCGCGCTGAACGTCAACATTCCCGCAGGTGTCGAGACGGGCACTCGCATTCGCCTTGCAGGCGAAGGCGAAGCAGGCATGCGTGGCGGCCCTCCGGGCGATCTCTATATCTTTGTCGAAGTTCAGGCACACGAGCTGTTTGAGCGGGACGGCACCAACCTCTATTGTCGCGTGCCGGTTAGCATGTCCAAGGCAGCACTTGGTGGTGCCATCGAGGTGCCGACGATCGACGGTGGCCGCGGTCGGGTTCAGATCCCGGCAGGCAGCCAGTCAGGCCGTCAGATGCGCCTGCGCAGCAAGGGTATGCCGGCGTTGCGTGGTGGTGGGACAGGTGACATGTTCATCGAGTTGGCCGTGGAAACCCCGGTGAACCTGACCAGTCGCCAGAAAGAGTTGTTGAAGGAATTCGAGGACCTCAGCGAGGACAACAATCCCGAATCCCATTCGTTCTTTTCGTCCGTAAAGTCCTTTTGGGATGGGATGAAAGGGTAAACGAGCGCCCTTCCCAGCGGCAGAGCATTCTAAGAAAAACGTCAGCCTTGCGGTTGGCGTTTTTTTGTTTCGCAGACATGTCTGCTGCCGTCTTGCCAGAGGATAGCAGGCCAAGCTTAACCAATAATTCACCTTGTCCCATGATCTTTGGGCCATGAGTAACGGTCATGCATTTCACGAAGCCCGGTCGCTGTTTGACAGCGATGAGGCCCCGGTCCAGCGACTACCGGATGGCAAGCTGCCCTCCTACATTGCCGATCACCGAAAAAGACTGAGGGCAAGGTTTATGCAGGGCGGTGCAGTTGCGGTGCCGGATTACGAGATGCTTGAGCTGATCCTGTTCCGTTCGATCCCGCGTCGGGATGTAAAGCCGCTTGCGCGGGAACTGCTGGAGAAATTCGGGGATTTCAACCGGGTCCTGTCCGCGCCGCCCGAGCGGCTGGCCGAGGTCAAAGGGGTCGCGGAGGCCGTGATCACCGATCTCAAGGTTGTCGAGGCTGCAGCGCACAGGATGGCCCGCTCCAAGGTGCTGCAAAAGCACGTGATTTCAAGCTGGGATGCGATCTTGGACTATTGCCATACCACCATGGCGCATCGCGAGACCGAGCAGTTTCGTGTGCTCTATCTGGATCGCAAGAACGTGCTGATCGCGGACGAAGAACAGGCCAAAGGCACGGTCGATCACGTGCCAGTCTACCCACGCGAGGTGGCCAAACGGGCTTTGGAACTGAACGCCTCGGCGCTCATTCTCGTCCACAATCACCCGTCAGGCGACCCTGCTCCGTCACAGGCAGACATTGATATGACCCGACAGATTCAGCAGGCCTGCACCGCCCTCGGGCTAACGCTGCATGACCATCTGATCATCGGCAAGTCCCGCGAACTCAGCTTTAGCGGACAAGGCTACCTCTGACGTCAGTCAGCTACAGCACGCGTCCGTGGCAATGCTTGAACTTCTTGCCGCTGCCACAGGGGCATTTGGAATTGCGGCCGGGATTGCCCCAGGTTTCCGGGTTGTTTTCATCAAACCCCGGCAAGGCCTCGCCCGGCTCTGTCGCCGCCTCATCTTCGACGATAGTCTCTGGGGCCGTCGCGGCCTTGTTCAGCTGAGCCTGCTGCGCCGCAATCTGCGCCATCATCTGTTGCTGTTCTTCCTCGGTCAGAGGGCGAATCTTGGCGAGGTTTTCGGTCACGGTTTCACGCAGCCCGTCCAGCAAGCTTTCGAACAGCTGGAACGCTTCGGTCTTGTATTCGTTCAAAGGATCCCGTTGCGCATAGCCGCGAAAGCCCACAACCGAACGCAGGTGTTCCAGCGTCAGCAAATGCTCGCGCCATTTGCTGTCGATTGTCTGCAAGAGGATTTGCTTTTCGATGTTGCGCATCGATTCCGGGCCAAAGTCGATGGCTTTCTTGGCCATCAATTCGTCGGTGGCCTTGACCAGCCGTTCGCGGATCACATCGTCATCCACGCCTTCTTCGGCGGCCCATTCCATGACCGGCAGATCGGCACCCAGCTTTTCGATTACCTGCGCATATAGCTTTTCGGTATCCCATTGATCGGCATAGGATTTTGGCGGCATGTAGGTGTCGATCAGGTCGTCAATGACCTGATATCGCATGTCGGCTGTAATCTCCGACAAGTCTTTGGCCGCCATGATCTCGCGCCGTTGACCAAAGATCACCTTACGCTGATCGTTCATTACATCGTCGAATTTCAACACGTTCTTGCGCATGTCAAAGTTGCGACCTTCGACCTTTGCCTGCGCCCGTTCCAGCGATTTGTTCACCCAGGGGTGAATGATCGCCTCGCCCTCTTTCATGCCGAGCGTCGACAGCACCTTGTCCAGACGGTCAGACCCGAAAATCCGCATAAGATCGTCTTCGAGGCTGAGATAGAACACCGTGCGGCCCGGATCGCCCTGACGACCAGAGCGGCCCCGCAATTGGTTGTCGATCCGGCGACTTTCGTGCCGTTCCGATGCCATGACATATAGCCCGCCAGCGTCCAGAACCTTTTGTTTTTCTTCGGCATGTAGTGCCTCTTCGGCTGCTCGAAGCTCTACCGGATCGGCATCGGGGTTCTCTTCGAGCGCTGCGAGTACTTTCAGTTCAACGTTGCCGCCAAGCTGGATGTCGGTGCCTCGACCGGCCATGTTGGTGGCAATGGTCACGGCCCCTGGACGACCCGCATCGGCGACGATCTGCGCCTCTTGCTCGTGCTGGCGCGCATTGAGAACATTGTGTGTGATCCCGTCCGTGGTCAGCAATTGCGACAGCATTTCCGACTTTTCGATCGACGTCGTGCCAACAAGAACGGGTTGCCCTTTTTTGTTGGCCTCTTCGATTTCCCGGATGATCGCCTCGTGTTTCTCGCGAGCGGTGCGATACACCTGATCGTCTTCATCAACTCGGGCGATGGGTCTGTTGGTGGGCACCTCAAGAACGCCCAGCCCGTAGATTTCTTCGAATTCATCCGCTTCGGTCAGCGCCGTCCCGGTCATGCCCGACAGCTTGTCATAGAGGCGGAAATAGTTCTGGAACGTCACGCTGGCCAACGTCACGTTTTCCGGCTGAATCTTGGCGCCTTCCTTGGCTTCGATGGCCTGATGCAGACCTTCGGACAGGCGCCGACCGACCATCATGCGGCCAGTGAATTCATCAATCAGAACGATCTGATTGTCCCGGACGATATAGTCCTTGTCCTTCTGAAACAACTTGTGCGCGCGCAGACCTTGGTTGACGTGATGCACGATTGTCGTGCTTTCCGGATCATACAGAGACTGTTCCGGCTCAAGCAGGCCGCGAGCGTGCAATTGCTCCTCCAGAAACTCGTTGCCTTCATCGGTGAAGGTGACGTTCCGGGTCTTTTCATCAATCGTAAAGTGCTCATCCGTCAACGACGGAATAACCGCATCGATCGCGACATAAAGCTCTGAGCGGTCTTCCGCAGGGCCGGAAATGATCAACGGTGTCCGCGCTTCGTCGATCAGGATGCTGTCGACTTCGTCCACGATGGCAAAGTTATGCTGCTTCTGGAACACTTCGCCCAAATCGGACTTCATGTTGTCACGCAGATAGTCAAAGCCCAACTCGTTGTTGGTGGCATAGGTCACATCGGCGGCATAAGCGGCTTTTTTCTCGGCCTCGGGCTGCTGAGGATAGACGACGCCGGTGCTTAGACCGAGGGCCGCAAACACCTTGCCCATCCATTCAGAGTCACGTTTGGCGAGATAGTCGTTGACGGTGACGACATGGACGCCCTTGCCGGTCAGAGCGTTCAGATAGGCAGGAAAGGTCGCAACAAGGGTTTTACCTTCGCCGGTTTTCATTTCGGCAATGTTGCCCTGGTGCAGGAACACGCCGCCCATCAACTGCACATCAAACGCGCGCAGGCCCAATGCCCGCCTTGCGGCCTCGCGACAGTTGGCAAAGGCTTCGGGCAACAGATCGTCAAGACTTTCGCCTTCCATGGCACGTTTGGCGAACTCTTCGGTTTTTTCCTTGAGCCCTTCATCAGTCAATTTTTCAAAGTCGGCTTCCAATGCGTTGATCTGTTCGATCAAGGGGCGCGTCGCCTTTACTTTGCGGTCGTTCGGTGTTCCGAACACCTTTTTGGCGATTGTTCCGAATCCCAGCATGATCACTCCAGCCGATCTGACTTTTACTCTTTGGTGCAGTCTTGCCCGTCCTGATCGCAACCCATAGATACACGACAGATAGACGGCGCTGCATAGGCCACAAGGCGATGTAAGGGTCGGGTGAAACAGTGTCAACGCCACGCCCCGTCGTGGCCCATGAATAGGAAGATTTCATGCCCAAACACCTCACATTTCTGCCTGCGCTGGTCCTGAGCGCCATAATATCGACAGGCGCCATGGCCGACTCGGCCCCAGATGCGGCTACGGTCGTCGCAAGTGTGAATGGCGAAGAGATCACCCTCGGCCATGTCATCATGGCGGGTGCGTCCCTGCCCGAAGAGTATCAGCAGGTGCCTGCCGATGTTCTCTACAATGCGATTCTGGACCAGTTGATCCAACAGACGGCGCTGGTTCAGTCCCGCGAGGGTGATGTTCCTGCCGTGGTCGAAATTTCGCTGGATAATGAGCGCCGGTCTTTGCTTGCGGCAGACGCGATCGAAAGTGCGATGGCCGAAGTTGGCAGCGAAGACGAAATCCGCGCGGCTTATGACGCCAAATATGCAGACGGGAAGGGCGAAGTTGAATTCAATGCTTCGCATATTCTGGTCGAGACCCAGGAAGCTGCCGATGCGATCAAGGCCGAACTGGATGAAGGAGCGGATTTTGCGGAAACCGCCAAGGCCAAGTCAACCGGTCCTTCAGGTCCGAGCGGCGGCGAACTAGGCTGGTTCAGCGACGGACAGATGGTTCCTGAGTTTCAAGAAGCCGTGAACACGTTGGAATCTGGGCAGGTATCGGACCCGGTGCAGACGCAATTTGGCTGGCATGTCATCATCCTGAACGACAAGCGCGACAAAGAAGCGCCCGAACTTGAGGCCGTCGCAGCAGAGCTGCTTGGCGAACTGCGCCAGAATGCGCTTGAGGACAAGATTGAAGAATTGACCAGCAAGGCCAGCATCGAACGGCCCGTGGTCGAGGGCCTGAAGCCCGAGATGATCAAGGACCTTGGACTGATCGGAAACTGATAGCATGGCAACGATCACATCTGTTTCTCCGCTTGCACCCGAAAGTTTCCCCGATTTGCCGGTGGTGAACGGAGTCCGCTTTGCAACGGTTGCTGCCGGGGTCCGTTATCAAGGGCGTACGGATGTGATGCTGGCAGTACTTGATCCCGGCACATCGGTTGCCGGGGTCTTTACCAAATCGGCGACCCGTTCGGCGCCGGTGCTGGATTGTCAGGCCAAGCTTGGCGGTGCCGCCGACGGGCCTGCGGCGATCTTGGTGAATTCAGGGAATTCCAACGCCTTTACAGGGCATTACGGCCAGACATCCGTGCGGGAAATTACCGATGCGGTTGCACGTATCAGCGGAGTGGCCTCCGAGCGGGTGTTCACCGCCTCAACTGGTGTGATTGGCGAGCCCTTGCCACATGACCGCATCGTTCAAAAGCTTGGCGAACTGAACGATGCGCTGGATGCTGATCGGATTGAGGATGCGGCACAGGCGATCATGACCACCGATACCTTCGCCAAGGGCGCCAGCGCCCAGGTCGAGGTTGATGGTCAGACTGTCACCATCGCGGGTATTGCCAAAGGATCAGGCATGATCGCGCCTGATATGGCGACGATGCTGGTCTATATCTTTACCGACGCGGTCGTGGCGCAGAACAGCTTGCAGACGCTGTTGTCGGAACTAACCGACACGACATTCAACTGCATCACGGTCGACAGCGACACCTCGACCAGCGACAGCCTGATGCTGTGTGCGACCAGCGCTTCCGGCGTGAATGCCGGGGGGAGTTCGGCATTTGCAAACGCGCTGCACGACGTCATGCTCGACCTGGCGCACCAAGTCGTGCGCGATGGAGAGGGCGCGACCAAGTTCGTGGAAATCCGTGTGACTGGCGCGGCCTCGGATGCAGACGCCAAGATTCACGGAATGGCAATTGCCAATTCGCCGCTGGTCAAAACTGCTATCGCGGGAGAAGATCCGAACTGGGGCAGGGTGGTCATGGCCATCGGCAAGTCTGGCGCGGCGGCTGATCGAGACTTGCTGAGCATCCGGTTTGGTGAAACGCTTGTCGCAGAGAATGGCTGGGTGAGCCCCGATTATCGCGAAGAAGACGCGGCAGCGCATATGAAGGGACAGTCACTGGTGATCTCGGTCGATCTGGGCCTCGGCAAAGGGAACGCGACCGTCTGGACCTGTGATCTGACGCATGGCTATATCGACATCAACTCGGATTACCGGTCATGAAAACCGTTCTGGTTTCTGCTGTCGCGCTGATTGATGTGGACGGCCGTGTGTTGCTGGGCCAACGCCCGGAAGGCAAATCCATGGCTGGGCTGTGGGAGTTTCCGGGCGGCAAGGTCGAACCCGGCGAAACGCCCGAGGCTGCGCTGATCCGCGAGCTTGAGGAAGAGATTGGGATCAACACATGGGAATCCTGCCTTGCTCCGCTGACATTCGCCAGCCACAGCTATGACAGCTTTCACCTGCTCATGCCGCTCTTCGCTTGTCGCAAATGGGAAGGCATCCCACGATCCGTTGAGGGGCAAGCGCTGGCATGGATCCGACCAGAGAAACTGCGCGATTATCCGATGCCGGCCGCAGACATACCGCTGATCTCGATCTTGCGAGACTGGTTGTAGATTTCCGCTGCGACCGCGTGAATACGCGAAGTTGGCAAGAGGGGAATTGGCGCCGCAGTTCTGTGGGGCGGCCTATTGAATGGAAGGCTTAGTCTTGACGTGCGAGACCTGAATGTCTTCGGACCATGACAGCCTGATTCCGACGACACAGTTACCATCAGAGCGACTTGCCTTTATGCGCAGGGTCAACAGATCGTCTATGGGCAACGTCAGATCGCCTTCTTCATCACTCAAGCTGATTTCGCCCTTTCCGATGGACCTGGTAAGAGCCTCGAGCAGCGCCTTGACGGATTTACGATCTTGCAGGGATTTGTGAAGAAACTTCCCGTCAGAATTGGCCATGAATTATCTATTTTCCCATAAAAGGCTGTCGGGCTGAAAGAGCTTTGCCTTGGGAAAGTCCGTACTTAGCCCGACAACGTCGCCGCTGGGATAGATCAAAGTCGCCCCGACGCCAATCCCCGGCAGCCCTTCTAGGCTGCGAGAGGCGCGGTCCAGCGTGACATCGCCTTCCAGATGCAACAGTCCGCTCTTGACGAGCAGACGCTGGCCGGCGTGGTTGTTGACATGCCCCTGCACTACCATTTTCAGCCCGGCACGGTGCAGGCTCTGCACGCCTTTGCTCGTTAGTTCCCGGTCGGTTGGCCGATACTTGGTGCGAACCAAATTCGCGACTTTGCCAAAGTAGAATGCAAAAGGCTCGGCTCGGGCCTCGTCGATAAAGCGGGAATTCACTGTTTCCAAACCGTCTTGGGAAACGATCTCGCACAGTGAATCGCAGAGGCCCGCGTGGATGAACAGGATCGACCCGGATCGTTTCATGACATCCATGCGATCATAGAACCAACGGTACGCACCATTCTCGGCGAAGAACAGAGTCTGACAGAGCATCGCGGCCGCGTAGACTTGGCGCAGGGTCAGGCCGGATTTGGCAACCTCGGCATCGAAACTTGCGATTTTTGCCGTCAGTTTCCAGCACTCACTTGCTATGGCTTCGGGAGAAAGATACGGCGCTGCGGCACCCGGAAACCGCTCGTTCCACTGCGCACCGGGATAAACACGGTCGCGGCATTCGCTTTCGCTCGGAATGGGGTGTTGCGTATCAAAGACGTCGTACCGCTCGCACACTTCCCGAAACAGCGGTATGGCCTTGCGGGCCATTCGCACGAACAGATGTTCAGTCAGCGCGCTGCGCGGGTTGCTGAGTGCGGCCAAGGCGACAACGAGCCTGATGTCATGGTTTCCGGCGAGAAGATGTACATCTGCACCGGAGTCATACAGCGCCGCGATCGCGTCGAGTAGATCCAGATTGCTGGGCCCCTTGTCGAGGCAATCTCCGCCGATGATGATCTCGGCGCTGCGCCCGAATTCCGTTAGTTCGAACGCATCGGTCCCCGAGCCGTGGCGAACAATGGTTCCTGCGGCCACGAGAGAGCGCAAGAAGCCTTCGGCGTCGGCATGCGGGTCAGAAACAAAGACCACCGGTCGCTGTGGCCATTGCCACGGACCATGGGTGGCGGCGTTGCGCAGGCTGTGCTGAAGGCGTTGCAAACAGGTTTTGGTGCCACCTGCCGAGTGCGCCTGATCAAGCGGCCATCTGGCGCAGTCACTCGGAAGACTGTCGAGTTCAGACAACTCGTCAAAAACGGTCGGAAGCAGGGGTGACCTGTCCCTTTGTTGCGGTGCGATTTCGACCAACTGCCCGGTCCTTTAGTCTGTTTCCAAACTGGAGCGGGACCGGTGTTTCCAATCTCCGCCAAAGTGTTCCCACTGTGAAGAACGGTTGTAACAGAGGAATAACGGTCGGGCGTGATACATGCTCAGCTGTGCAATTTCTTCGCGCGCGAGCACTCCAAGGTTGAATGCCGCATGGCGGAAAGAGGCGCCATGACCAAAGAACAGTGTTAATTGCGGCGTTGATGCCTGCGAGCGCTTTTCAATGACGGAACGCAGATAAACCGCCACGCGAGCCCCCGCCATCATCAGCGACTCGGCTCCATGATATGGCAGGCTATACTCACTGTTCGATTTCCAGCCTTCGGGCGGGTTTGGATAACGCGGATCATCTGCAAGCGCCTGCTCGATCTGGTGCACCGTCAGGTTGGCGGCGCTCCCAACAGAGCGTTCGGACAGCAACGGCGTTTGCGTGGTTTCGATCTCGTGGCCGCTCCTTGACAGCTCATCCCTCGCAACCTGTGCAGTTTGCCATGCACGCAATTCGGTCGAACAATGTGCTACAGGGTCCAATGACCAGCGATGGCGGAGCAGGATGTCAGCAATCTCTGCGCCGCACTGGCTTGCCTGAGCCCGCCCCGTTTGCGTCAGCGGGTAAGGTTGCAACGCCGAGGGCGTTTCTCGTTGTTGGTGGTACGCGCCGTGACGGATCAGTGCGATGTATCGGTCTGTCACTGATCCTTACCGCCGGTTTCAAACAGCGCTTTGCCCTCTTCGAAAATCTTGTCAAAGTCGATCCCGCCTGTCACTTCTCGTGTGCGAACGCCTCGCAGGGCCTGCAGATAATCCGCTTCGCTGCACTGATCGGTGTCTCTGGAAAATGACCCGTCGGTCTTTTGATAAAACGGGCCCGGGCTCTTCATGATCGCGCTCAGGAGGTCCGGCCGTGTGGCCAGATCGACATCAACCAGTCGTGTGGCCTCGGTACTTTCGCGGTTCCAGTTCAGCACCCAGAAATCGGTCAGGGGCGCGTCATATTGCACCCGACCAGCGCCAAAGACATTTGAAATGATCAGATCGTATTTCTCCTCTAGGTGCCACAGCTCATCCCCCGCCATCTCTGACAGTTCCGCTAGTCTTTGCTCGCTCAGCATTCCGCGCAGGCGCGGGTTATGTAGGATGGTGCCGGGATTGATCCGTGGCTCTTTCGGGATGCCCAATGCATCAGGGAGGGGTTGACCCGCGCGGGCCAGCAGCCGGTCATTAGTCATGAACTTGAGCGCAGGAAGGTCCATCAAGCGCAGGACTGATGTTGATTTTCCGCCACCAGAGAGCCCGGCAATCGCCAGTGTTCGCGCGCCGTTGGTAATCGCTGCAGCATGACAAATCTGCCAACCATCGCGTAGCGACATGTTAAGAAACTGGGTATTGATGAAATTAACAATCTGGTTGGAATTTTGCGCACATGGCCCGAACGCAATGATCGCTTGCGGCGACTGCAGGAATGTGACGCCGGTGCGCACCTTACCGACCAAGCGACCATCCTCAAGGTCATGAATAGCGTCCTTGCGGCCCGACTTCCCCGGATCGCGTGCCCAGTTCACCCAGTCAGGCGACGACATCAGGTTTTGCCCTTCGAGAACCTCCACCACGGCATCTGTCGGGCCGGGTTCTGCAATGGCGTTACCAAAATACCCGCGCAGTTCCGAGTTCAGCGGCTCGGCACAAAGAACTTTGATCCGGTTCTTGCCGATGCCCAACCAGATCGGCGGCGCATTGGCGATGCAACTGCGATCAAGCTGTGCCAGAACATCTTTGCATTCTTGAAAATTCATGCTGATACCTTTTGGATTACGGTGTCGGTCAGCAACGCAGCCGCATCAAGGCCGCAGCCTTCCAACACACCACGAAACCCTCCAAACGCGGACACTTCAAAGACAATTGGTCCATCGTCGGTCAATGCAACATCCACGGTCGTGAATGTCAGGCCAAAGGGGGCCTGCGCGCGCCGGGCCATTTCGATCAATTCGGGCGTCGGTTCATACGGAGCATACTTCCCTCCGCTATGAATGGTGGTGTTCCACGTGCCACCCGCCGAGACACGGGCATAGGTGCATAGGTATTCACCATCCAGAAACACCATCCCAAGGTCCTGTCCGGACAGGTTCAGCATCCGCTGAATGTACATGACCGGATTTTCCGCCGCAAAGGCCGAAATCTGTTCCAAGGCGTCGGGGCTATCCTCGATCACGGCCATTCCACGCGCTTTTGTAGAATAGAGGGGTTTGAACACCGCCTTTCCATACCGGCGGACAGCTTCAAGAGCGACGCCATGATCCTCGGTTACCACGGTCGACGGCATCGGTGCGTCCGCAAGTTGCAGAGATACGGTGCAGGCGAGCCTGTCGATCAACCGCAATACAGCCTCGGGGCGGCTGAAAAGGCGCACGCCTTTCTTTTCCGCGATGCGCAGGAGTTCGAGTCGGTCGAGCGCATGTGGACTGTAGATTTCGCTGATCTTCTTGATGATCAGGGCATCGAAGGTGCACAGGTCCACGCCGTCGTGCATAAGTTGCCCGGTTTCGGTGTCCAGCGAAACCTTAGCCATGTCGATTACATACCGACTCCCGGTGCGCGCCTCGACCGCGTCGGCAAGCGCTTCGGTAGACCACTTTCCCGGAATACCGATCACGCCGATTCGTATGCTATCCATTGAACAATTCCTTGATGGGCAGTTTCAGCCTGTGTTCCTTGCCGATTGGGCAGGCCAACGCAGTTTCCAGCAGATACCGCGTGCGTTCGAACATTCGGTTGGCATGCGCCTTGTCGAGAACGAAACGGGTTGATGTTGCAAAGGACCGGGCAAGACCAAGCGCCAGACGGTACTCGAAAAAGCGGTCATCGTTTGATTTTGCGAATTTCCGCGCCATTGCGTGAAACTCGGTCGCGACACGTGCGACACGCTGCCGGATGACCGGGTCCTGAATCTGCAAACGATAGTTTGAGACCATGAAGACCGAGACATCCTGCACATAATCCATATAGCGCGAGCGATGCAGGTCGATGAAGTGGATCTGCTTTTCCGACGCGTCATAGATGACATTGTCGAGGTTGAAATCCCCGTGAATATGCACGGAAAACGGGGCGACCAGAGTCGCTTCCCGGTCTTTGGCACGTTCCACCAGATCCACAAATCCGGGCATTTCGAGGCTCCCGATCCGCGAGGGGCGGGATCGGAAATCAGGATGTACGCGCCAGATGTCCGGCATACGGGCCGAGAGTTGCGTCATCGAGGCCATCTCGGCGCATTCAGGATTAATCGTGCGCTTCCAGACATCCCGCAACGTGCGCGACAGCGCGGTCAAAGCCTCGTCCAGCAAGACATCGCTTTCATTCAGCAGCACATGTTCGAACGTCTCGCCGGGCAGGTATTCGATCAACAGCGCAGCGGATTGCCCGCTTTTCTTGTAAGACAGGATTTTGGGGGCGAGGCCGGGATAGATCGAGTGCCAGCTTTTCACGCCGGCGCGCTCTTCACGCACCTTGTCGAGTTGGCCGTCCTTGAAAACAGCGGAAAATTCATCGCCATTTTCCGCAAGGCCCCGGACACTGGAAATTGCACTTCCTGACCGAGTTTCCGCAAGTGGTTCGAGCTCGAGGTTGCTGGCGTCCAGATCGCCATCCGACAAGATATCCCTCAATGCAAAGTAGCGCTCGAACTGGACAGGGTGCCCGATATTGACGGACAGAATTGCCTCGCTGATCCCTTGCAGGGCGTCACCGATCCGGTGGATCTCATTCGCCGCAAGCAGCGCGTTTGCAAGGTCTTCGGTATGTTTCGATTTGCCCATGTCGCGCGTATAGGTTCGGAAAAGCCGGTCGTACAAATCGTCAAGCGGGGCTCGGCCTTGCCCGATACAGACAGCCCGTGAACTGTCTTGCGCGTCAAAGGCGGGCAGAATTTCGGGCAATATCTTGCGAACCGATTTGATGACTTTCGGGTAGGCATCTGGGCGAAGCAACTGCTTGCGGCCCACCTTTTCCGCATGTTCCAGGCTGCGCCGTGCCATGCGTGTGATCAGTTCGAGATTTCGCGCAACCAACGCGCTGTTTTGCAACACGAGACGGCGGTTTTCCTTGATCCTCTTTCGGGACAGGGCCTGCAAGCCAGCATTTTGCACCCGTGTGAGAAGGTTGTAGGAATAACCCGCCCGCAAGATCACCTTTTGGGCAATCGCCGCGTTTGGCGCTTCGAAATAGGCTTGCAAGTTGCTGAGCTGCCCTTCGAGCTCTGCACAGAGCAAGCGCAGGTTTTCCGCGACCGCGCGGGGCAGATCAACCATGGAAACGTCCCGGATAAACGTGGGCGTTGCTGCCGGTCGGCGCGGCGTCATGGGCTGATCTGAGACGATCCGCTACCGTGGAACGATCAAACCAGATCGGATTGATCTGCGCCTTATCCGGATTTGGGCCCATGGCGGCCTCGTAGGCATCGGATATGGAACATTCAGACAGGTGTTCGGGTTGGTGGCGAACGCCATCCTTTCGCGATTTGAAGACTTCTTCCACGTGCAGCAAACGCCCAACGTCGACGCGGAAATCTTCCTCTTCGCAATGGCGTCTGACGCACCGGTGAAGGGTTTCACTGGGCTCTTGCTTGCTTCCGGGGAGTGTCAAATAGGTTCCTTTTCTCCGCGTTTCTTTCAGTTGCACCAATAGCTTCCCTTCTCTCCAGATCACCGTTCAGGCCGTGGGGCGACTAGGCTGAAGAAAGTGTGTCGTTGTTTCATCCATCCGGTGATATAGCCTCAAGAGAACAGGAATATGTCAACGTCGAGCAGAGGCGACTTCCTTTAAGTGTCAGAGCTGAAGATCACCCGCAACGTTCAATTCCCGGATGCCTTGCGCATCTCGCGCGCGACAAGCCTGCCAAGTCTTGGACCCAGGTTCCTATTTTTCAGTGGTGGCAGTGCCCTGAATGACATTGCACGGCGACTAAAGCGATACACGCATAACTCCTGCCACCTGATCACGCCTTTTGATAGCGGCGGCAGCTCGCAGGTGTTGCGAGAGGCGTTTGACATGCCTGCGGTCGGCGATCTTCGGTCAAGATTGATGGCGCTGGCCGACGAGACGGATCTGGGGCAGCCTGACATCTATCGCCTGTTCACGTACCGGTTTTCTAGCGACGCCAAGGCCAGCGTGTTGCGGGCGGAGTTTGAAACGGTCTTGTCCGGCCAGCACGAGCTGATGCGAGCGATCTCTCAGCCGATGCGAAGCCTGATCTTGACGCAGCTCCGCGTGTTTTCAGAGCATTGCCCGGACGACTTTTCCTTTGCCGGGGCGAGTCTGGGGAATCTGATCCTTGCCGGTGGTTATCTTGCCAACGACCGCGCATTGGAACCGGTGTTGTTTCTGATGTCCAAGATGGTTGCTGTTCTTGGCACGGTGCGTGCCATCGTGGACAAGAATCTGGCCATCGGAGCGCATCTGACGAATGGTGAAATCGTTCTGGGGCAGCGCCAGATCACCGGCAAGGAAGTGGCACCGATATCGGCTCCGATTCAGAACCTGTTTTTTGCCAAAGGTTCCAAACCGGTGCCGCGCGACAAAGTCGTTCTCCCCAAGCGGAACCGAAAGCTCATCGAAGGCTCGGACCTGATTTGTTTTCCGCCCGGCAGCCTCTACACCAGCGTGATCGCCAATCTGTTGCCGAGCGATGTCGGAGCGTCGATTGCGCGGAGTGGCGTTCCAAAAGTATATATTCCCAGTCTCGGAACTGACCCGGAATGCCCGGATATGGACCTGTGCGATCGGGTCAGTGCTTTGCTCGCCGCCTTGCGCGCTGATGCTGGAGATGCCTGCGCAAACAGCGATTTGATGACGGCGATTATCTGCGACAAGCAGGCGGTCAGTCCCGCCGAAATCAAGCGGGTGCACAAAGAGCACGGCATTCCCTGCGTGCCGCTGCCTCTCGCCAAGACGGACCAGCCCGACCGATATGACCCCGAGTGCGTTTGCGAGGCGTTGCTTTCGCTGGCGTGACGGTTCCCTGCGACTGCTGCGCTCGCAAACGAGAAAGGATTGCCCGATGCCAAGGGATTTGCTTTTGATGCGCGCCGGAAAATCGCGAAAGATCAGGGATGGTGATCGTTCCGTGCGGGAGCTGAAAGACGAGGGCAAACGCGGGGCGCAGAAAATGGGGATTTGGCTCTGCGAACGCGGCCTGCACAACGTTCAGGTGCTGAGTTCGCCACGGCCGGACGCAAAGGTCAGCGCAGAGAAACTGCTGAAGGCCGCCGGAGCGAGCGCTGAACGCATCACAGTGGATGCCCGGCTTGCAAAGGCAGATGTGAACCAAGGGCTGAACCTGCTGGCAGAAGCGAACAACACAACGGGTCCCGTGCTTTGCGTGGGTCACAAGAGATGCATCGACAATCTGGCAGACCATATCGTCGATCAGCCAACGGCACTTGGCGCGGGTGATTTGCTGCATCTGCGGATACCCGACGGATGGTCAGCATTGTTCAGAGGCGCCGGGGAGATGATAGAGCATGTAACACCTCAAGATCTTCCCGATGGCTTTCCCTATCCCGATATCAGTTGGGCAGAGCGCCGCGAACGACCTGCCTATTACTATTCCCAATCGGCGGTGCTGCCTTTTCGCCGAATTCAGGGAAGGCTTGAAATTCTGATCATCACGTCGAGCAAGCAAAACCACTGGGTGTTACCCAAGGGCATTCATGAACCCGGATTGACCGCTGCGGACTCTGCCGCAAAGGAAGCGTTGGAAGAAGCAGGTATCAGAGGCCGGGTCGACACCGTCTCAATCGGGAGGTTTCATCAGGAAAAATGGGGCGCAGAGTGCAGCGTCGATGTCTTCCCGATGGAAATCACAGAGATTTTGCCACCCGAGGAATGGGTCGAAAACCACCGGGGGCGCTGTTGGGTTTCTGTCGAGACTGCCGTCGTGCGGTTGCGAAACCGGGACCTCGCGGAAATCGTCGCAAGGTTCGGCGCCACATCATCCGTTGGTCCATGACGGAAAATCACTTGTGTCGAGCATAGTTGGCAGATTGGGGATCCAGGTGGCAGTGGAACCATATTTGTACTGTGAACCTATGCCAAAACGCAATTCCGCTCGCGGCCCTCGCTGATTAGCCGTCACGATCCGGGGTAACAGCCACACCCCAAGGCTGTTGGCCAACCTCGACCGACTTCAGCGCCTTTTGCGTTTCGACATCGATGATCGTGACGTCGTTGGAATTGCCATTGGTGGTGATCAGATATTTTTCATCGGGTGTGAAGGCGAGTTGCCAGACCCGTTGACCGACGATGATGTAATCCACGACTTCGTCGGTTTCCGCATTAATGACAGCGATCCGGTTGGCGGGCCCCAAGGCCACAAAGAGCCATTTGCCGTCGGACGTGGCGATGGCCCCCACGGGTTGCAGCCATTCCGGCAGCACACCGGGCACCTCAAAGCTGATCTTCTTGCGCAAGGTTGGCGTGCCGTCCTCGGCGATGTCGATGACGCTGACCGTTCCACCGATTTCGGAGGTGACATAGAGTTTGGTCCCATCCGCCGTGTAATGCGCATAGCGGGGGCGCTGATCGACGAGGATGTTGTGTTTGATTTTGTAATCGGACGTGTCGATGAAATGCGCCATGTTGGTGGTTTCGGACGTGTTCACCACAAAGGCCGCGTTCGGGCTGATGCCCATGCCTTCGGGCTCGACGCCCACAGGAACTTCGGCAAGAACCGTATGGCTCTCGGTATCGACCACGGTTACGAGGTTGTCGTCTTCGTTGGCGATATAGAGCGGGTTGCCGGACGGATGCAGCACAAAGAGTTCGGGATCCGGGCCGGAGGGCAGGGTGTAGAGTTCTTCGAACGTCGTGGTGTCAAACACTCGTACCGTGTCATCGTCTGAGGCGCAGACATAGAGAAGAGCGCCATCCGGGCTGATGGTGATGCCGCGAGGTCGATTGCCAGCCGCGAATTCAGTGACAACTTCCCAGGTGTCGCTGTCGATCACCGTAACGGTATTGCCCTTTTCATTGCTGACAAAGACGTTGTTCGCAGCAGCGCCGGTGGCGATCAGTGCAGATAGGCAAGTGGCGAGTGCAAGCTTCATCTTAGTGTCTCCGATATCAGTTGAAGGCGGCACAGCTGGATTCGGGCGCGTCGAGTCCAAGCGTGTCCAGTGGTGATCGTTGATGCAGGTATCCTTCCTGCGGTGAAACGCTCACGGTGATACGCCCGTCATAGAGCAGGATCGGTTGCCGCATCTGCCCGTTCCAGGGCCGGAACGTCACCTTTTGGCCCTTGAAGGCAGCCAGTTCAAACGCATCGCTGAGTATGTAAGACTGCAGTGCGACGATGTCCGCCCCACCGGTCCGGGTGACGGCCTCGCCGACGACGCGCAAAGCAAGCCAGGCTTGGTAGTCCTCTTCACGGCTATAGCGGCCGGTCAGCTTTTCAAAGCGACGCTGAAACTGTGTCGCGCCCCAGGCCTCGTGCGCCGCGTGAAATGTCACCGGTCGCAATCCGGCAGAGCCCATGACCGGGCGCGGTTCCCACAGGTGAAAGGGCAGATATGGCGCAAATACATCCGAGGCATCGGCGGCGATCACCACATCATGCGTGCTGGCGTCCTGCGTAAAGACGGGCAACTGTCGCTGCACCAGAACGTGGCCGGTATCCGTGCGGCGCGACCCGCCGGTATCCTCAAGTTCCCGCTCTTCGGTGATGCGCGCCCCGAATTTCGCGGCTGAACGCCGATAGGCGTCGCCAAGGGCAATGTCGGCAGGGTTTGAGCCATGGATCAGGAACCAGCGCGACCATTTTTTCCACATGGTGAACTGGGTGACAGCATCCGCCATCATCGCATCAGAGGGCGCAACATGCAGCAGATTGGCGCGACACGCGTCATCCCGCAATGCCGTGTCGCGTGCCAATGCGTTGATGACGAGCCGGTCAGGCCCGGCCTTTTCCGTAAATCGCAAAAGGTCTTCGGCGGATGCCATGATCACGATGATGTCAAACGCATCTGCCAAAACAGCATCAAACGCAGCGTCTGCGTTTTCCGGCGATGTGGCGATGGTTTCAAGTGCGTAGGTGTGGCCGAGAAACCCGCCCGTGGTCATGTTGTCTTCGGTGGCGAGCAGGGCACCGGCAAACCCAAGATCATCGGGCGCAACATCATAGCGTGAAATCGGCGCAACCTGCGGATAATCAACGCGAAAGACCGCCGTTTTGACATCGACGGCGTGTCCCTTGCCCGCGCAGAGCGTCAGAACACAAGCCAGCAGCATGATTGCGATGTGACGCAAGACGTCCTCCCCCGGATGCAGTTGTGCCGTATGTGGTGCCATAGTGCCAGACACTCGGCCAAGCCCAACCGATACTTTTGGCTCATTGCAGGAAGGCCGCGGAAATTTACGATACGACCGACGGTGACCAGAGGTCACTTGGTCAATGAAACAGACCTGCCCGTTTTGACACGTACCCAAGGGTGATGTTGGAAACGACGCAGGAGGTGGTGGATGGAACGCCACACCAAGGGAGGTACGAGAAACATATGCGCTATCTGAAATTTCTGATCGTGATGATCGGGGTTATGATTCCGGCCATGGTACTGGCGCACGGGCCAACCCGGCAAAAGATCACCCTGACAACCGATGTCGCGGCGAGCCCTGCCAAAGTCTGGGAGGTGATCGGCAACTTTCAGGACATGAGCTGGCATCCGGCCGTTTATGAAACGGCTGGCGAAGGTGGCAACGAGATTGATGCGACCCGCGTGCTGACACTTGGCGAGGCGGGCGGCCCGACGATCTCGGAGATCCTCTATAAATTCAGCGATGAGAAGATGAGCTATTCCTACCGGATAATGGACGTTCTGGTCGAGGTGCTCCCCGTGACGAATTATTCCTCGCATCTGACGGTGAAACCACTGGACGATGGCGGATCACAGATCGAATGGCGCGGAGCGTTCTATCGTGGATACCCGAACAACGATCCTCCCCCTGAACTGAATGACGAGGCCGCGATTGCCGCTGTAACCGGTGTCTACCAGGCGGGTCTCGATGCACTGGCCGCGCGTTTTGGTAGCAGCAACTAGACGCATCGTTTCTTGGCTTCTCCCCGCCCTCGTTGTCACCTCTGTGGCAGCGGGGGATTTTGCCTATGTGACCAATCAGAACAGCGACGAGGTCAGCGTTCTGGATCTGGACGCGGGTGTCGAGCTGCGGCGTGTTTCCGTGCCGGGAAAGCCCGCTGGGATCGCTGCGGACGGGCAGGGGCAATTCTATACGGTATCACCCGACAGCAAAACCGTCCGCCGCATTGATGCGGCCACAGATGCAATTTTGGCAGAGGCTGTGCTGGAAGGCGGGCCTATCGGTGTCGCGCTGGACATGGCGCGCGGCCATGCTTTTGTTTCTGACTGGTACAACGCGCGTTTGTGGGTCTTGGATGCCGCGACACTTGTCGAGTTAGGCACGCTGGAAACGGGAAGCGCGCCTGCCGGTCTGGCGGTGTCGCCTGACGGTGGGCTGCTGGCGTGTGCTGATCGGGATGCGGATGAAGTTTCGGTTTTTGAACTTGCGACATTGACCTTGTTGCATCGCGTGGCCGTGGGCGAGCGTCCCTTTGGGCTGGGGTTTGCCCCGGATGGGCGGCTGTTCGTTGGGAATGTCGGATCGGATGATGTGACCGTGCTTGACGCCTTGACCGGCGAGCGGCTCGCAACCGTCCCCGTTGGGTCGCGCCCATACGGCGTCGCTTTTGCCGCGGGGCGCGCTTTTGTCACAAATCAATATGCTGATACTGTCAGCGCCATCGACCTTGCCACGCTGGCACCCATTGCCACAATCGACGTCGGCGAATACCCTGAAGGGATCGACAGTACGACTGACCAGACCCGCGTGGTCGTGGCAAACTGGTTCTCAAACTCGGTCAGCGTGATCGACGCAAACAATCTTGAGGTCGTTGCGGAGATCGAAACCGGGGACGGTCCGCGGGCCTTTGGCAAGTTCGTGGTGAAGGGGAAATGAGGATGAAGAGAACAATTGCATCCGTTCTGGTGTTGCTGGCTTTTGCAGTGCCCGCGCAAGCGGTCGAGGACCCCAGTTGGCCAGACTTGTCCGCCAGTATTTTCGATGAGCGCACGTTGTTGGATGGGTCTGACATCATCGCCATCGACAGCCCCTATCGCACGGGGAATGACTCACGCACGCTGATCGCCGCGCAGCTCGAGGCACCGGGCGGCAGGATGCTGGGCAAGGTGACATTGGTGCTGGATGAGAACCCGATGCCGGTCTCTGCGGTGTTCAAATTTGATACACCACTTCCGCGTTTCTACTTTCAGGCCACGATGCGGATTAACGGGCCGACGCCCCTGCATGTGGTTGCCGAGACCACGGATGGGCAGCTGTTTGTCGCCGAGAGTTTTGTGAAGACATCGGGGCAGGGAGCCTGTGCAGCGCCGCCGGGAACAGATCCGAAAGAGGCGCTGGCGACGCTCGGTAACATGAACATCGGTATTGACGCGTTGCCGGGTGGCGGCAGTTCTCTCGATCTGTTGGGAGGTCTGGCGCTGCGCGACAAGCAGGTCGACGTCGACATCAGTCATCCCAGCCATTCAGGGATGCAGATGGACCAGATTTCGTTGCTGTTCATCCCTATGCGCTATGTAGAGAACGTCGAGATTGATCTGGACGGGGCAGGCTATGTCGACATGACTGGCAGCATTTCCTTGTCGGAGAACCCGCGGGTCAGCATGACGGTTCCGGCGCGAACGCGAACTGTCGATGTCACGATGACGGATACCGATGGAACGATCAGCAAAGCGCAGAAAACGCTGGCTGGCTACTAGCAAGAACTGACTGCTTCGGTTTGGGTCGCGTTGGGGCTTGGAAATTTGCGTGCTTTCGGATGAGGAGCGCTGCCCCTCAAACTCCTCGGAGTATTTTGACAAAGATGAAATGGCGGCGGTGTCAGGGTAGAGGTTCTGGGATCAGCTTTTCAGTCGGATAGTCAAAAAAGGTCCAACCGTCAGTTCCATCCGGCATCCAGTAGACGGTTTCGTATCCGTATTCGAGCGCCCGCTTGGCGGCGTTCCAGGACATCCAGCACTCCTCCAGGCAGAAGAGCAGAACAGGGTGGCCGAGGTCGTTGTCGGTTGCTCTTGCAAGGCCTGCGCGGAAATAGTCATGGGTTACTTCGGCAAGCGCGCCATAACCGACATTGGGGAGCCAGAGCGCGCCGGGGATTGAATGGCGCGGCTTTTCACGCCAGATCGTGCCTTCCGGCAGGTTCTCGGGCTTTGGTGGGCGTGGAAGAACGTCGATGAAAGCGACGGTGCCTGTGCTCCACAGGTCATGAGCGGTTTCGGTATCCACAACCGTGGCTCCGGCCAGGGTATCAGGCACCGGCGCGCGGTAGTGATCCATGCGGTAGTCATCGGGTTCTTCGACCTGAGCGGCAGCCATCATCGGCGCGAGCAGCAAACCGACGAGAGCTGCCGTACGGATCATTTTGACAGGTCCAGTGGCTCTGTGCCCATGTCGTTGAGCAAGGGCACACCCGCCTCGTCGAGCAGGACGTTGATCTCGGCCTGATTGCGGCGGATAAGCGAATTCAGCTTGCGCTGCCACACTTTTTCGCCCTGACGCACACCCATCGTGATGCGAAAAAACAGGCGTGGGGGAAGCTCTTCGCGTGTCAGCGGCGAGACCTGGAGGCTGGGGTAGCCTTGTTTTACCAATGGCCCCGCAATTGGGCCCCACAGGATCGCGGCGTCATTTTTGCCTGCTGCGAGATCGTCGAGCATATCAATGGCCGGGGATTCGTGACGCCGGTCTACAACGAGGTTATAGGCCTTTGCCTTGGGCAGCAGACCGTTTCGAGCCATATGCGTTGCGGGCGGGCTGCCTGCGATTATTCCGATCACCTTGCCCTGCAGAGCCGGATCCGACAGCGTGTTGACGTCTGCCAATGCCCCATCGGTCGGCACCACCAACGTATAGGCCGAGGTGTAGTAATGGTTGGTGTTCAGGACCAGTTCATGACCTTGTGCATAGCCCATCACGACATCACATCTGTTGGCACGCAGGGAATTGCGAATGAAACCGGTGGCCATGGGATACCAAGTATATTGCACCGGAACGTCTAGTTTGGATGCAATCAGATCAGCCAGTTGGTTTTCAAAGCCGGTGCCTTCATTGTCGGACATCGGATAGTTGGCCGGATCGGCGCATACCCGAAGCGCGGTTTTGGAAACCAGATCGGATGTCTGTGCCTGTGCGCCGCCGCTGAGGATCAGCGCACAGATCAATGCGGCAAAGCGTTTAGCCAAGACAGGCTTCCTCGTCTTCGCGGATGACGTCTGATTTTGCCTCTTTCTTCGGGGGACGTCCACGTGGCACGGCGTCGGTGCCGCGACCCTTGAGATAGACGTAGATGTCGTTGAGATAGCACATCACGTTCGGATTGTCGCCGAAGGCTGGCATAACCGAATTTTCTGCCGCACTGATCTTTTTGCGCCCATTCACCACGACGTCATAGAAATCGTAATAATCCATGTCGATCGCGGAGAGCTTGAGCGCGGGCGCATAGCTTGAACCTTCTCCCTCTGGTCCGTGGCAGACATGGCATTCGGAGTGATATCGGCGGAAACCGGAATAGGTGAGCCAGTCAACGGCACCGTCTTCGCCGATGTTGTAGGTCGGAATATCATCCTCGGTGAAGTAGCGTCCGTCTTCGCTGTAGGCGGCGGTGATGTTGTCCTGTGCACTGACAAGTGTTGCCAACCCGGCGAAGATGCTCGCTGTCAGAAGGCTACTCAGAAATCTCATTGTTTTCCCCTGTTTGTATAGACGAATTGGCACGGTACAGACCGTGCCAATTCCAGTCACTTTGGGCTGTCGTTTAGTCGGGCAGCGCGAATACGGTCAGCTGGCCACCGAGCGCGGTGTAATCGCTGAGCGCGGCGTAACCACCAACGGCGCCGAGGCCGTCATTCGGATTGGTCAGACCTGCTGCTAGACCGATGCCGGCCCAGCCACCCACACCGGACAGAATACCGATGTATTGCTTGCCGCCGTTGGTATAGGTCATCACGTTGCCGATGATGCCGGACGGTGTTTTGAACTTGTAGAGTTCTTCACCCGTCGTAGCGTCAATCGCCTTGAGATAGCCTTCGAGCGTGCCGTAGAACACGATGTCGCCAGCGGTTGCCAAGGCACCGGACCATACCGAGAACTGCTCGGGCAGAGACCACTTGATTTCACCCGCGATGTTGTCCCAGGCGATAAAGTTGCCCATGCCACCATGGCTTTCAGGTGCCGGGTACATCGACAGGGTCGCACCAACATAGGGCTGACCTGCGGTATAGCTGACGCGGAACGGTTCATAGTCCATGCAAACGTGGTTTGTCGGGACATAGAATAGCTGTGTTTCCGGCGAGTATGCAGCCGGCTGCTGGTCTTTTGACCCCAGAGCCGCCGGGCAGATACCCGTCGAGTTCACGTCTTCACCGTTCTGTTCGGTCGAGTACTGAGCAACAACGGCAGGACGGCCATAGGTCTCGGAGTCAGGATCCATATCGACGCCGCTCGTCCAGTTGACGGCCGGGTCGAACTTCTCAGCGACCAACAATTCACCAGTTTCACGGTCAAGAGTGTAGCCCAGACCGTTGCGGTCGAAATGGGTCAGAAGCTTGCGGGGTTCACCGTTAAAATCCTGATCTGTGAGGATCATTTCGTTGATCCCGTCAAAGTCCCATTCGTCGTGCGGTGTCATCTGGTAGAACCATTTGGCCATACCATCATCGGGGTCACGCGCCATGATGGTCATCGACCAGCGGTTGTCGCCAGGGCGTTGTGCCGGGTTCCAGGTCGATGGGTTTGCCGAGCCGTAGTAGATCAGATCGAGTTCCGGGTCATAGGAATACCAGCCCCAAGTGGTGGCACCGCCAATTTTCCATTGGTCGCCTTCCCAGGTCTTGATCGAACTGTCCTTGCCGATGGGTTTGCCCAGATGCGTGGTTTTTTCCGGATCAACCAGCAGTTGGTCGTCTGTCCCGACGGAATAGGCGCGCCATTCCAGATCTCCGGTTTCGATGTTGTAGGCCGTCACATGGCCCTGAACGCCGAATTCGCCGCCAGAGATGCCTACGATGACCTTGTCCTTTACCGGAAGAACAGTGGCTGTGTTAGTTTCACCCTTGGACGGGTCGCCGTTGACCACCGACCATTCGACTTCGCCAGTCTCTGCATTCAGGGCGACCACTGTCGTGTCGGCCTGATGCAAGAAGATCTTGCCTTCTGCGTAGGCGACACCGCGGTTCACCGTGTCACAGCACATGACCGGAATGACGTCCGGGTCCTGCTTGGGTTCGTATTTCCACTTGATCTTGCCTTCGTTGGCCAGGTCCAGCGCGTAGACGATGTTTGGAAACGGTGTGTGCACGTACATCATGTCGCCGATCACCAGCGGTGAGCCTTCGTGCCCGCGCAAAACGCCGGTCGAGAAGGTCCACGCGACCTGAAGGTCGCCCACGTTGTCTTTGTTGATCTGGTCGAGGGTCGAGTACCGTTGGTTCTTGTAGTCGCCGGTTTGGATCGCCCACTGATCCGGATTTGCGATATCGGCCGCTAGCCCGTCATTTGCACTGGCCATCGTGGCCGCGCAAAGCGCTATCGTCGATGTCAAAGCGAATAGCTTCTTCATGTTCAACTCCCTTGTTGATGGTTTTCCGTATGTCCGCGTCAAATGCCAAATGGATGTGACGTACCCGAAGGTTTGCGTGTCATGCGGTCAGAGCCCGGTTCTGTAATTGGTCCACCTCCCACCGGGCCGAAATATTGTGTGTGTCGATCTCCTCCCTTGTTCGCTCGCCAACCGCCATCTGGCGGTCATGCGGAATATTTTCAGTTCAAGGCACAAAGTGCGGACAACAACCGTTTGGTTGTTCATTGCCCGCTCAGTTTGAGCCTAGGCCGTTTGCTGTTTTTTTCAACCGTGTGGCGTGCCAATCGACGTGATCACCCGCAAAGGTCGAAACGAAATAATAGCTGTGGTCATATCCCGGCTGCATGCGGATCAGGCCGGGTTGCCGGCGTTTGGTCATCACACTCGCAAGTGCTTCGGGTCGTAGAAGATCGAGGAACTGATCGCTGGCGCCCTGATCAACCAGAATGTCGCCTTTCCAGCCATGTTCTTCCAACAGGATAGAGGAATCATGACACGCCCACGCGGATTCGTCGTCGCCCAGATATTCACTCAGCTGCTTGCGGCCCCAGTCGGACCGGGTTGGATTGGTAATTGGCGCAAAGGCCGAGACCGAGTCAAAACGATCAGGGTTGCGCAGCGCCAAGGTCAGTGCGCCGTGACCTCCCATCGAATGTCCGGTGATCCCGTGGCGATCGGCAACAGGGAAATTGTCGGAGATGATCCCTCGCAATTCTGTCAGCACATAGTCGTACATCTGAAAATTGGGGCGCCAAGGGTCGCGCGTGGCGTTCACATAGAACCCTGCGCCCTGACCCAGATCATAGGCCTGATCATCGGCCACGCCATCACCGCGCGGCGACGTGTCCGGAAACACCAGCGCCACGCCGTGTTTCGCCGCATGTTTCTGAAACCCGCCTTTGGTCATGGCGTTCTCATGGGTGCAGGTCAGGCCGGACAGATACCAAAGGGCCGGCACCGGGCCGTCTTTGGCCTGCGGTGGCAGGTAGAGCGCAAAGGTCATTTCGACACCACAGGTGCCCGAGTCGTGCGTGCTGACTGTTTGCACGCCCCCGAAACACCTGTTTTCCGAAATGACTTTCATGATGCCTCTTTCAATACTCGACGACAGCCCTGATGGATTTGCCCTCGTGCATGAGGTCAAAGCCCTTGTTGATGTCCTCAAGACTCATGGTGTGGGTGATCATCGGGTCGATTTCGATCTTTCCGTCCATGTACCAGTCGACGATTTTCGG
>NZ_JBDWLR010000049.1:0-11424 GCF_039973035.1 Sedimentitalea sp. | reverse complement strand
AATGAAGTGGCAGGCCGAAACAGACTAGAACCTTCGGGCCATAGTCGAAGCCCAGATCGGGCGCTGGAAAACGATCATTGGCGGCGGTTTGAAATCGAGGAACATTGACGCCCAAAACACGGAAGTCCGGATAGCCATGAGGGTACTCAACCGCATGACCTCACTGGGTCGTGCGGCGTTCGAGCCTGCCTGAACCTCAGATGGGAAAGGGCACGCTATGTCCCAACACTGACCCGTGCAACAAACTGCGTCGCTGTCACAAAGCGCTTCTACCCTGATAAGAAGGCAAAAGATGAGCCGCTGACGCCAGTGGAGAAATTCAAGAAACTTGCGGTCACGGTCGTCGTGCACAAACCCATCGTGATGGCAAACGCACTGCGACGGATCGGTCGGAGATGGATTGAAACACGGGCTTCATCAACACGGGTACTCATCATGTAGACATTCACCGTGCTGGCAGTGGATGTGTGGCAACGGAAATTGTTACGCTGCTGCGGTCGTGATCTTCCTAAAATCCATCAATGCTGAATTGAACTGGCGGAATTCAAGGGAGACGCGGCGGCGTGCTGAGATGGTGTTCTTTGAAAAATACAACGACATTGACATCCCGCTGTGCCGTCACTCGGCACCGGACTGGGAAGTCCTGTGCTTTCGAACGGAAGGTGGCTTAAAGCACAGCACGTGAGGTGCGGCACGACACAGCGGCAGGGCCATAGAGCCGGGGCAGGGGCATCTCAAGCGGAGCTTTTATGGCGGGTTGAGTGGGCAGGCGACGTGATGGAACCGATTGTGAGCTGTGTTCAACTAAGTTGATTTTTGTTGAACATGAACTTATGTTCAACGGTGATATTTTTGTTGAACATAGGGAATTGCCATGTTTGATAGGCATTCAGCGATTGCACATGCGGCCTACCATGATTTGCGCCGCTCGTTGCAAGATGAAGCCGTAACAGAGATACGCGGTACACCCACGCGCGTTGAACGAAACGGCAAGATCTATTGGTACGACAGTTATCGCATAGGGTCGGATGTTCGCAAAACCTATATTGGCGAGGAAACCCCGGAACTGCGCGAACGTCTTGAGGCGCTGAAGGCACTTCGGCAGGGGGCTGAAGAACGGCGCAGGCATCGTGTACGGTTGATCCGCATTCTACGCGCCGAAGGATTTCAGGGTGTTGATGCGGCCACCGGAAGTCTAATGTCGGCACTGGCCAAAGCGGGGGTGTTCCGACTGGGTGGAACTGTGGTCGGAACCCACGCTTTTCGACTCTATGAGGGGATATTGGGCGTCCGATATGGGTTTGATGAAATGGCGCAAACCGGTGATATCGATATCGCCAGTTTCGAGAAACTCTCATTGGCTCTGGAGGATGTCGTCGCGCCACCGTTGCAGGATGTCATGGGAGAGTTCTCGTTTGCACCGGTGCCAAGTCTGGACGGCAACAAGGTCTGGCGATGGCGGCAAACCCGAAATGATCTGATGGTCGAGTTTCTTACCCCGTCGTTTCAGGATGAGGAGGGCATCCGTCCGTTGGCAGCGCTTGGAGTGGATGCCCAGTCCTTGCATCATCTGAACTATTTGATTGCGGAACCTGTTAAAGCCGTAGTGGTCTATCGCGGTGGTGCTTTGGTACAGGTGCCGCGACCAGAACGGTTTGCTATTCACAAGCTAATTGTGGCGGATCGGCGACGGGGTGGGGCAGACAGTCTGAAGGCTGAAAAAGATCGCTTGCAGGCAGCATTCCTGATAGGAATACTGGCCGAAGATCGCCCGGACGAACTTCTGGAAGCTTATGTTGACGCACGCGCAATTGGTCCGAAATGGCAGCAACGTTTGGACGCGACATTGGATCGGCTTCCAACGGTACGGGACATCATGAGTTCACTTACCTGACGGGCTTGGGTGGCGACCGGCTCAGCGGCGCCGCGCCCATGGGCGTTTAGAATATAGTGGTGAAGGCCGTGTTTTTCGCGGCGTGAAGTGATGAGGACGTTGTGGTTCGCGAGCGCACCAGGTTAAACTGGGTCGTCGGAACTGGTTTGCGTCAGAGGCTTTAAACGCGGCTCCAAAACGCGGATTTCCGTGGGTGCGCATAACGGAGCGTTTCCAAAAACTTGGCATGGGGCAGGTGGGTCTGATAATCGTTGATCTGGCCGTCTGACGCGTCGCATTCCGCCAGATGGGTGGCGGCATGGCCATAGCGCTTGGAGCGCTTGTTATCGAGCGTATCGAGAATTAGCGCGCGACGAGCGAGAGTTGCTGCCAACGGATAGTCGCCGTCCAGCGCGGCTGCCGCGGGATTGAGAATGTAGTACGCATTGCCGTCCAGCTCTGCAAAGCGGATTTCGATCAAACTCGCGGCGGACCTCATATCCGGCCATTCGAGAAAAAATGTAAGCGCCATCATTATGTCCGGATGCGCCAAGGCCACGGACTTGGCGCGATCCTCGGCTTCGATGTCCTCGAAATCCGGCAACCGGCGCAAATACTGCCGCAGGCAGTCCACGCGCAGGGTTTGACAGAATTCTTCCCAGAGAACCTCACTAGCGGAATCGCCACGATCTAGCGCATCAAGACATTCCACACGGACCTGAGTTAATTCTGGCGTGTCAAAGACTGTTCGGCGATCTTGTGTAAGTGCACCCTCGACGATTTGCAGGGCTTCATTCGCACGACCCGCCGCCAGCAATCGGGCGGCAACATCCGGAGCAATCGTGTGGAACGTCAACTGTTTGGCTGAATAGCGCGCCATATAGGCGTCCACATCACCCTCAAGGTCGGCTGCTGCTTGCAAGATCATACATGCACTCCGATTGCGTGCCTCCTGTGCCAGTTCACGCTGATGCTCCGGGTCATCGACGAAATCATAACGAGCCAGGTCGGCTTCGCTGAGAGGTTCCGCCTCGACTGCCTGCGCAAGGTCTTTCAGACGCGCCAATCCGTCCGACCCAAGCGCTTCGGCCAGCGCGGGGATCGCCCCGTCAAACTCACCATAGCCGTTATCCTGCAGCGCTTCGAAGACCCGCTCGGCAAGAGCCCTGCAATCAGTGGTCAACATTGGCGCCAGACCAGATACATGCTCCATTGCATCGGACATGACACTTCCGATTGTGCCACTGCTGTCATCGCAGCGCTCGTAAATGGATGGGGCCAATTGGAGAAATGACCAAAGTAAATCAAAAGCTTCGCCTGGATCATCCGGGGCCACGCTCGTTCGGATCAGCCCGATCAGGTCCGAAAGCTCACGGGCAAAGGCGCCTTTTTTTCGCCACGAGACATATCCCGTTGACCGTCGCAGCGTTGCAAACCGCTTGCGAATATCCCCTGCCACGTCGGCGGTGCCAGCAGAGGCGCTAAGTTCCATACGCAATCGGCGCTGCTGGGCGGCATTGCCTTTGGTGACATCTAGCAAAAGTTCTGCCAGAGCGTCTGCCCCGAGGGCGGTCAGGTTGGTCTTGTTGAGCGTTTTTTTCGACATCAAGCTTCTTGTTTCTTTTTGCTTTACGTGGTGGCGACGTCAGTTTCACGGGACCTTTGCTGTGACGCAACCGGCGCTTCTTCAAAACGGGTCCTTTAGGTTCTTCAGGCTAAGAACTTTTCGGCGCGCCCGTGACCCATGCAGCGGTAGGCGCTGTGCTTACAGGCGTTGAATAAGACCGCGCTTTCGACCTGATGAGCTGGAAATGAGATGTACTCACCTGAGATCCGAACACTCATCCCAGTGCTCCGGAGTGGCACGGCAAAATTGGGCGCAAGGTCTCCCTTGCGCCCGGCACTTTATAAAATCGTTCGTGAACACCTTCGCTCGATTACGAAGAACTCTTTACCTTCACCACTCACCTATTCCGTACTCGTTGCCAGGATCATCGTTACAATACCCAAACATTGCCACAGCTTGCCTTGGGGCTCTGTAAACATGCTCACACAAGGTGGAATTAATGTGTAATTTTCTGGATTTTTTGTGGCACCGATCCTTGGAACCGGCGTTTCCGCGGTGCCGGTCTCTCGGTATGACCTCAGCTATGTAGTTCAGAAATATGGCGTTCTTAGTGCTCGTGACCAAGATCCGTCAGGGTTTTGCGCTCAACTGAAGAATCTGACTTTGTTTTGATGCAATTGATATCAGTGCCCGCTCGGTGGCGAAGTCATGGTGCGCGTGGTGGCAAAATCAAAACGGCGAACGTATCAGATTCCCACTTGATCCAGACATTGCGCCCTTGAGGCTGCCGATCACCAGTATCGGTGCAAATCCCGAGCCTTGCGGCTCGTGACCGGGCGCTAGGTTCCAGCCGGTTGGCCGGCTTCCACCCAGAACCCCACGTCCTGAACTCCCTGCCACAATAACCCCGGCGCCGTCTCTGAAGAGCCGGGGCAGGGGCTTTGCGTCATGGTCGTTTCAGGCCGCGGTGATCTGCCCGTTCGGGTGACGCTCCCTTTCGCGCTCGCGCAGGATCAGGAATCCTTTGCCGTTTCTTGTCAGGTCAGGCGGGATTTGGACAAGCCAAACGCCGCCTTCCCATCAGGGGGAAGGCGCGGCCTCCCCCCTCGGACAAGACAAATAGACAAGACCGTGTCCTCGGCTCTCGCCTGCGGGCCGCACCAACCTTGTCGATTTCTCTGGTCTCGCCCCTCTCCGCGTTCGCCACGTGGCAGGTTTTAGAGACGACGCCCTTTCAGGGCTTGGCTCAAAACCAGCGCCATTTGGGGATCAGCCCCGGAGGTTGCTTCACAAAGGAGAGACGGTTTTGGAAATCGAAACGGCCAATGACATTGAACACGATACAGACCTGCAGGCGGCATCTATTGCAGCACAGAACGACTTATTTCGCAAAGCGCTCATCGACCCGATAGCTGTGTATGAGATGCAAGGCAAAGGCATTCAGGGGCAGGTGTTGATCACCCCCGGCGTTTCAAGTGAGGGGGCCGGGTTCCAGGCGGCGGCGCTGGCAGCTGTCGCAACCGACACGCGGTTCACCGAGGACAACGATCCGTGGGGCGATCACACATTCGTAACGGTGATGGTCGGCAATCAGAAGCTGTTCTGGAAAGTCGATCTGTATGACCTGGATTTCAAGTACGGCTCCGAACGCCCGTTTGATCCGACGGTTACCCAACGCGCCCTGACCATCATGTGTCCGAGCGAATACTGATCTCAACCGCAATCGGGAAAAGGGCTCCTCTCAGGCATGCAGGCATGCCCTTCCAGAGTAGCAGGTGAAGAAATGTCACAGAAGCGATTGGAGCAACTGCGCGGTGAAGCAGTCCAGTTGATCAAAAAGGGAGGTCTCTCCGCCAAGATCGGCCTCGCCTTCTTGAAGACGCAAGCACGGGCCTAAGCCCCTCGCTCTACCCCGTCAGGGGCAGGGCACCCTTAATCAAAGCATCAATCTCTAACAAGGAATGACCCAATGAATACGCAAACAACCATTGCCGCAGAAACAGCTGCCGAAATCATCGAATACGTGCCGCTGACAGACCTGTACCTGTCCGATCTGAACCCGCGTCAGGAGGTGGCAGAGGACGGAATTGCCCTTTTGGCGGAAAGCATCGCGGCCTGCGGTCTAATTCAGAACCTTGCCGGATTGCGTGACGAGACTGGCAGAGTGGGCATTGTCGCGGGCGGCCGTCGTCTTCGCGCCATCAACGTTGCTGTGTCCGAGCGCCCCGATCTGGCCGTTGTGCCGGTGCGCATGGCGCCGTCGGCGCATGTGGCCGAGGAATGGGCCAATGCCGAGAACACCGCACGGGAAGAACTGGACCCGGTGGATGAGGTGCGCGCTTACGCAACGATGGCAGAAAAGGCGCTGTCCCTAGCCAAGATCAGTCAGGCGTTTGGGGTGACCGAGGCCCATGTGCGTCGCCGCCTTGCACTCGCCAAGCTCCCTTGCCCTGTTCTGGATGCTCTGAAATCCGAAGCGATCAGCATAGGTCAGGCCAAGGCCATGACCGTAAGTGAGGATGAGAAGAAAATCCTGGAGGTGCTGGAGCGGGCCAAATCGGGCTGGTTCAATGAGTACCAGATCAAAACCGCGCTGAAACCCGATGCCGTTGATGGCGACAATCGCAAAGCAAAGTTCGTCGGGCAGGGGGCCTATGAGGCCGAAGGCGGCACCGTGACTCAGGACCTCTTTGAAGATGAGATCCTGTTCAACAGCCCGGATATTCTGGACCGTCTCTTTTCCGAAAAGCTGGAAGGCGAAGCGAACACGCTTCAAGACGCCGAAGGCTGGGCATGGGTCATGATCTCAGAGGACAGCAATCCGTTCTGGTACGAGGTGCAGCGCGAACACGGATTTGCGCGTGTCTACAAGGAGGAAGGTGTGTTGAATGGAGACCAATCCGCACGCTATGACGCCTTGTCGGAACAGGCCGACGCCGGGGGGCTGGATGAGGTGGGCGGCATCGAGTTCGCGGAACTGGAAGCGATCATCGAGGGTGCCTATTCCGATCAGCAAAAGGCGCTGGCCGGGGCTATGGTCTATGTCAGACACGATCGCACACTGTCCGCATTGCGCGGGTTGATCAAGCGCGAGGATCACGACGCGGCGATTGCGGCGGGCGTTCTGGAGGCCTCACAACACGAGACCGGCACCCCTTCGCCGGCTGAGCCGAAATCTCCGATCTCCCAAAAGCTGGCGGCCGATCTGGCCTGCGTCGCCACGGGGGCTCGGCAACATGCGGCCTTGCGCGATCCTGACATGATCCTGACCCTGCTGGCGTTTCAGTTGACCGGCAAGGCAGGCTATCGCCGCCCGTTTGGTTTGAGCGCAAGCGATGTGCCAAACCTACCCTCGACCGAGGTGGCGGGGTATGCTCTGGACGACCGGTTGACCACCCCGGCTTCCACTCCCAAAGACCCGTTTGGCAGTGATCTGGCTCGTGGCTTCCGCGCCTTCAAGGCGAAGGGCATGGAGCATGTCATGGCGGAACTGACCCGCCATCTTGCCGCGTCGTTGACAGTGGAAGATGAGAAACTGGCGGGCCTGATCGACAAGACGGTCTCGACCTCTATCCGTGAGGTCTGGACGCCAACTGCTGAAAACTTCTTCTCCCGCGTTGGGGCTGCATACCTCAATACCCTGTGGTGTGATCTGCTGGACCTGCCAGAAGATCATGCGACCGCGACCGGTTTCGCGAAACTGAAGAAGGGTGAGAAGGCGGAGAAGTTGGAAACTCTGTTTGCCGATCGGACCGTGCGCAGCGCTCTTGGACTGACCGAAGAACAGGAAGCGGTCATTGCCGCATGGCTGCCCGAAAGCATGAGCTGAGACAGTAGGGCAGGGCGGTAATCCGCCCTGCCTGCCCCCTTGGAGGTGGCGAGCTTGTACACCTGAATCTGTTGTGAAAGGAGCGATCCATGACTTTGACAAATTCTCCTCTGGCGCGGGTCTGGCGCTCGGCGCAACTCTACATCGGGTTCCACCGCGACCCGCAGGGCAATCCACGCGCCGAGGCGAAGGTCTGGCCGCCCAAAAACGGCAACGCCACGTTGCACCCTGATCCCGAACAGCAGGAAGCGTTTCTGGTGGTCAGCACCGCCGCCAAGGACACCCCGCGCGATGTTCAGATCAAGCTGCGCCCGGACAAGATCGTGCTGCGCCGCGATCCCGGCATCAGTTGGGAAGGTGTCGTGGTCGAAGACCATATGATTTCCGTTCAGGTGGGCGGAGCATGGGTGCGGATCAAGGCGGATGGATCGGTGTCCCACGAACTGGACGGCGACATGACCTATGTGGAGTCGGACGGTTCGGTGCTGAAGAAGACCGAGTTTGTGGACGCGATGATGTCAGGCGACGGAGTTGACCTGTCGCGTCGCACCGCATCTCATATTGCTGCAATCACGGAAGATGGTGTTGTCAGCAAGGCACGCAATCAGGGGTAATCAGGGTCGGGCTTCGTCTGGCGCGTTCGAAGGATCCACCGCTCTGAATGCGCGCTCAAGCGGCTAGTTGGTGTGACACACAGGATGCCGGGTTCTGGTGTCCTGGGCGAGCGGGACATTGGCCCCACTCTCCCAGGACTGGCGCTGTCCGCGCGGGACGGCCGCTTGAGCGACCGGCGGTTCCTCGGGCCGCGAAGCGGAAATGCAATGCGGTGCACAGATGCAACTGATGGGAACCACCCGGACCTGGCGCTTGCACCGCTGCCCAATCGCTCGGTTTCCGGTTCCGGATGCGCAAGTCGATCCATTTGGGAAAAATCACAGGTTCGACGATCCGGTCATCGTTCGCTGGGAGAGCGACGTGATCTTGCCGTCTCAGTTCGGCCGCGTTGATCAGACTCTACAGGTGCATTGTTCCAGATTGCCATGTCTTCCTGCGGCCCGGTACAGGTTTCAGCGGGTTGCCGGGGGAGGTCCTCGCTCATCGGTTTCTGCAAGATGAACGTAAGCGGGCAGACGGAGAGGCGCTGCGCTTCAACCGGAAAATTCCCTTGCGCCTGCGGCGCATTCCTCGCGCATCAGTTTTCCGGCTGACATCTCCTTTGGGCCCGCTTCGGTCATGTTCATCGAAACACGCAAAAGCGAGGAACAGACAATGGCAACTCAAACTCTGAAGCTGAACGTGAAGACCGGCGAGAAAGAAGGCAAGACGTTCTGGGACCGCTGCGGGATCCTCTTCGTCAACACCGACGAGAACGGCGCCATCACATCGATCACCGTCCGGCACAACATGTTCCCGGAGGTGGATATGGTGGCCTTCCCCAAACGGATCGACGACACCGTTACGGAATGAGACGAGGGCAGGGCGGCGCAAGCCGCCCTTGTCCCTGCTTGGTGTGACGAAACAGGCACCGACAGGATGTGGTGTCCCCGCCGGACGGGGGATGATCCCGCCCTGCGGAGACCGGCGCTATTCGCGCGGAACCGCTATCGCGGAGCGCGTTTCGGGCCGGTTTCGCTTTTGGATTGCCGCATACAGGGGCGGTTTGGCATCTATTGAAGTTTGCCTAGCGGTTGCTGTCAATCCATCGGGACATCAGCGTCTTGTCCCGAAAACATGCACTCGGAACATCGCGGTGTTTGATCCGGGCAATCCGTTCGGCAAACGCAACCTGCTTGGACGACGGATAGTTCGAGAAGGGCGATGGGTTTGATTGGTTGCAATGCGCGTCAATCCAGCGGGACAGTCTGCGTCGATCTGAGGTGAGATAAGCGGGCAGTTCTACCCTGGTGCGTTGTGCGATGCGGCGGGCGAACTGGATCTGTTTCTCGGTTGCCGGAACGATATGATAGTCGTTGCTGCTGATGGATGACACTGTTTGATCGAGTGAACTCAGTTGCATGGGACGGTCCTCCGATTGCGCATGTCTAATATAGAACAAAAGCAGAACAATGGCAAGTATAGTAGATTTACCTTCACACGACACAACATGTGGCGTCATTCCTCTCGTCCGTTTGTGAGAGATTGGATCCGAGAGAAGGATGTCTGTTATGCATCAATACCCATGCTGCGTGGGTCTTGAAATCGGCACATCCAACCGGAGCCATTGCGGATGGTGGACGGGAGAATATGTGCTGCAAATGCCTTGTCATGGCAAATCCCGAGCCTTTGGCTCATGATCACGCCCTCAGGCTTCAGCCGCATGGCGGCTTGCGCCCGGAACATCCCATCCCCAGTCTTCCTGCCGCAATAGCCCGTACCCCGTCTCATCCGAGCCGTGGTGCGGGCTTTGCGGCATGGTCGATCGAGGACGCGCTGATCCGCCCTTGCGGGTATCGATCGCTTTTGCGGCTCGCGCAGGATCTCTGATCCTTTGCTGTTTCTTGTTTGTGCCTTGGGGTTCGGTCAAGCCGAACGCCACTGCGCCACGATGCTTTAGAACCCGCCGGGTTCTCGCGCGCGCAACCAGAATAGACCGGGCCGTGTCCTCGGCTGCTCCTGCGGGCCGCACCAACCCGGTCGATTCCGGTGGCACTTGCTCACTCCGGCACTTCGCCAGCGGGTCAGGTTTTAGAGACGGGCGCGCAAATGCGCTTCGCTCAAAACCAGAAACCAACGGGATCAAATCCCGACCGTTACCGCACAGGAGCACGGCAAATGGCCAAGACACGTTTTGATATTCACCAGCACGTCACAGACACGATCATTGCCCAGATCGAGGCAGGTACGCCGCCATGGCGCAAGCCCTGGACCGGCAGCACCGGCGGCGCATGTCTGCCCGTGCGTCACAACGGCGAAGCCTACAAAGGCATCAACATTCTCATGTTGTGGGCCACCGCCCATATCCGTGGTTTGAACTCCGAGCGCTGGATGACGTTCAAGCAGGCGCAGAACCTCGGCGGATCCGTGAAGAAAGGCGCAAAGGCCGCAAAGTCGGTTTTCTATGGTACCATCGAAAAGGAGGATGACAGCAAACCCGCCGGCGAGGAAATGACCATCCGGCGCTTTGCCAGATTCAACAATGTGTTTAACGCGGACGACATCGAAGGGTTGCCGGAAGAGTATTACATCCGCCCCGATCCGCCGCGTGATCTTGGCACCGAGTCAGATGCGACGCTGGACGCTTTCTTTGCCGACACTGGGGCCGCAATCAGCACCAGCGATGATCCGCGCGCCTACTACAACCCTGCGAACGATCACATTCACATGCCACCGATTGCGACGTTCCATGACGCGGCCGGATATTTTGGCACTCTCGCTCATGAAATAGTCCATTGGTCGGGCAGTTCAAAACGGCTGGACCGGTTCGCGAAGTTTCAGGATCGCAAAGCCTATGCGTTTGAAGAGTTGGTAGCCGAAATCGGTGCCTGCATTCTTGGCGTGACATTGGGCGTGGAACCGCAATTTGATCAGAGCGCCGCCTATATTGAGGGATGGATTGAAGCATTGAAAAATGACCAGAGGATGATTTTCAAAGCCGCGTCGGAAGCCCAGAAAGCCGTCGATTTTATCATGGCTGCAGCTGCCGCACCTGATGCGCGACAAAGGGACAGGGCGGCGTAAGGGGTTTCGCGTCCCAAACACGCCGCAGCGAAGACACCGATGGCTGCTTGTGACACCTGTTCAAGCTTCCCGTCGATCCAACCGACACTTACCCCCGTCTCAGAATGGCGGGGGTTTTGCATTGCACCCGATGCGCTCAAGATCAGCGTTTCAGAGTTGGCGGTGCGTGCGAAAGAGCCAGAGCTCCTCCCCACGCACCGCCCGGCGCTTCGCTTGGACCTGGCATCTTGCCAGGGATAGGCACTCAGCGGCTCGGGTGGTGCTCAACGACGCTCTGCGTTGCAGCATTGGGAAAGATGGGCGGAGAGTGTGAATTCGCCGCTCTGCAGCGAGGATCTCTAGGGTCAGGACTCATAGCCAATAGATGACGGTTGCCGCTAGCGCGATTGCGGAGAGGAAGACCTTCGGGCACCTGTCGTATCGGGTCGCGACCCGTCTCCAATCTTTCAACCTGCCGAACATGATCTCGATGCGATT
>NZ_JBDWLR010000048.1:0-1818 GCF_039973035.1 Sedimentitalea sp. | reverse complement strand
TCGTCTCCCTGTTTCCTATGTTCAGGGTGAAAGTCGCCTATATCGAGACCATAAAACTCCTGAGCGAATTTTCCGGGCGCGTGCATGCAACGACCATAATCTCAACCTTGTCGGCTGCACTTGTCGGACTATTGATCGCGGTTTGGAGCTTTCGGCAGAATTTCATTCAGGGGCTTCTGGTTGTTGGCCCGGTATCCATCCTGATCGGCTATGCGTTCTCGGCCCGCGAGGCAACGCCAGACCTGATGATGACTGTATTCAGCTTGTCGGCGATCTACTACATCTGTCGGGAAAAGGCCTTTTTGGCTGCCCCATTCCTGTTCCTTATGTTTCTGGTTCGACCAGACGGAATCTTGCTGTTTTTCGCGCTTTTCCTCGCCGCACTGGCCGTGAGCAAATACAGACTGATTTACCTGGTGTTTTTTGCCGCTTGTCTCTTCCTGTATTTCCCTGTTGTCGGTTCGGTGGAACATCCTGGATGGTGGCCGCATTTCTACTATGCAAACATAGAGTATCAGGACGACATGCGAGGCTTCGCCCCAGCATTTGATGTGGTCCTTTACATCAAAGCCTTGCTGATAAACCTGGCGCGAACGGTCCAGGCCTATAATTGGTTGATGATCTTGGCCGTCTTCCTTTTGGGGTTTGCGCTTCTGGTGAGAAGGGGTGTGACGATCACACGGGGGCAATGGATGGCCGTCATTGCGCTAACCCTCTGCATGGGTGGAAAATTTGTCACCTTCCCATTGCCCGATGACAGGATCTACCTGCCTTACATGTTCCCGCTTCTGCTGGTTCTGGTAGAGATTTGGAAGCCAGTATTTTCATACGCAGGCGACCCAAAAGCTTCCATAAAATAGAAACTAAAACCTTCGAGACAAAGACACAAAAAAAAGAGCCCGCTTACAATGCGGGCTCTCTTGTTTCGTTTGATCGGCTTGGCGCTCGCTTATCCAGCTTGGGACTTGATGAAATCCTTGACGATGCTGACGATGCCCTTTGACAGAAGGTCATCCAATGCATCGCAGAATGTATCGACATTTTCTTTTGTACATACCAAAGGTGGTTCCAGTCGGATTACGTTGCGATTGTATTCCGTGAAGGCAACAAGAATGTCGTAGTCACGCAGCAGCTGTGCACCAATGAACCCTGACAGCGAGCCTTTCAGTTTGTCATCCAAAACGGACAACATCGGCCGGATGACCATCGGCATAGTCTTTGAGAAATCCTGAAATTCCAGGCCGACCATCAATCCAAGACCACGAACATCCTTGATGATCTTCGGATATTTGTCCTTGATATCGTTGAGACGAGAGATGAGATGCTCGCCGACCACAGCAGAGTTTTCGATCAGATCCTCGTCATAAAGAACGTTCAGCCCTTCAATGGCTGTAATACTGGCTTCGCCAATCCCGCCGAAAGTTGCCTGCGCATGGATCATTGCCGTTTTCGGTGTGCCATAGGCTTTCATGTAGATATCGCGTTTGGCGATCATCGCCCCGACGGCTGCCTTGCCTGCCCCAAGGGATTTTGCCAATGCAGTTACATCCGGCACGACGCCGTAGTGTTCAAACGCATAAAACTTGCCGGTCCGGCCATAGCCGCATTGCACTTCATCCGCGACCCACAGCACATTGTGCTTGTCGCATAAGGCACGAACGCCTTGCCAGTATTCTGCGGGCGCAGAGACGATACCGCCGCCGCCCTGAACTGTTTCAAGCACCACAACACCGATATCCGGATCGGATTCGATAGCCTTGGTAAGAGCTTCCAGATCGCCAAAAAGAACCTTCACCCGGTTATCAACCAGGTTGAAAT
>NZ_JBDWLR010000047.1:0-15574 GCF_039973035.1 Sedimentitalea sp. | reverse complement strand
GACGGTGATCGAGATCATGTTTGGCAGGCTCAAGGACTGGAGGCGCGTCGCAACCCGATATGACAGATGTCCGAAGGTCTTCCTCTCGGCCATCGCGCTCGCCGCAACCGTCATCTATTGGTTATGAATCCTGACACTAGTGCAACAAAGCCTCGGGTTAGCAAGAGATCAAAGATCAGCCAGTGCGCCGTTCGATGGGCTTGCTCGCTATGCGACAAACGCCTTTTTTCGCAAGCCTTGGACGACATGGGAGGTCCAGTGGTTACTGCGGGCCGAGACACAGGACCATGGTCCTTCCCAGATGAGTAAACCATCCAAAAAAAATTGCCCTTGTTTTGCGGGCTGCCCTACCAGGTTTCAAGTTGCAAAACTGATCCGCTATAGCAATTCTGAGATCATCGACCCAGAAAACTCTGCTATATATCTGTTTTTAAGGGAAATCGCATATATCCGCGAAGGAACAAATGGTGCCCGGGGGCGGAATCGAACCACCGACACGAGGATTTTCAATCCACTGCTCTACCCCTGAGCTACCCGGGCATCGGAAAGGCATTGGCCTTTGGGTGCGGGCGTTCTAGGCTTTGCGGTGGGTGGTGTCCAGAGGCTTTTTGCTATGACAAGGATCAATGTGAGCGGAGTCGCTCACGTTCTGGTTCATCGGCCTCGCCACCGATGTCATCCAGGCGCTGCGACGGCACCGCGTAGGACCCGTTCAGCCATTTGCCGAGGTCGCGGTCTGCGCAACGCCGGGAGCAGAATGGACGGTAGCGTTGCTGGGTGTCGCCATTGCAGATCGGACAACTCATGTCAGAACCTCGGCAAGTGGCGTGCGGCCGCGTCTGCGTTGCAGTTCGTAATGTCCAAGCGGGGTCCAGCCGACCAGCGCGGTTTCTTCGCTGTCAGCACGAAATGCGGCGCGCAATGCGGTTTCAAAGCTGCGTCGGTCTTTCTTGGGCATCGGGGCCAGATCTAGGGTGATCTGCCCTCCAAGACCACGCACGCGCAAGGCGCGCGGCAAGGCTTTGGCACAGGCCAAATTGGCTTTGACGCCGGCAGCAAGCGAGCTGTCGGGGCCGGTGTTGACGTCCACGGCAATCAGCGCACGGGTCGGTTCGATGAACATCCGGCCACCGCCCGCGAGCGGTTCTGCGGCGCCGCCTGCGGCGGCGATCGCGTCAAAAACCTCATGATCCGCAAAACCTTGGGCGCTGGTTACAATTTCGGCCGGGTCTGTCCAATCGCGCCAGGCGAGGGCATGAGGGCCATCACCGTCGAGCAGTGTCTCGGTTTCGGTGCCGAAATCGTTGAGAACTTCACTGGCCAATCCGGCCATACGCGCAATATCTTCGGCGACATCGTCTTCACCGGCACCGGCGCAGGAGGATCGCAGGATCAGCCCAAACGGCGCATCGCCCATTGTGTCATGTGCAATCTCAAGCAGGCGATCACGCTCTGCGTCGTCACGAATGCTGCGTGACAGGTTCAGGCCGGGCGCGTCGGGGGTGATGATTGCATAGCGGCTCTTGAAAAGCAGCTTTTGGGTCACAGGGATTGCCTTGCCCGGCTCTGCATAACCGGTTGCCTGAACCAATAGCAATTGTCCCGGCGCAAGGCCTTTGACCTGGCGCAGGAACGCCGATCCATCGGGCGTACTCAGGAACATGCCACCTTGTCCCTTGACCGGACGATCCGCACGGGCGCGATAGATCGTGCCGGGTGCAGGAGCATCACTCTCGATCAGAAAGTCGTCAAGCTGGCCATCAACCATCAGCGCCGCAGCTTCGCGGCCATCCAGTTGATCGAGAATGATGGTACGTCCCTTCATGATGTCTCCCGATACAATGGCACGCCGACGGCCTGAAGAATTCCGGCGGTTTCGGCAAGCGGCAGGCCGACAATACCGGTAAAGGAGCCGCTGATCCATGGAATGAATGCGCCCGCAGGACCCTGGATCGCATAGGCTCCGGCCTTGCCCTGCCAATCATTGGTCGCAAGATAACTGTTGAGTTCGCCGTCTGACAGGCGCTTCATCTTTACAGTGCTCACCACGTCGGTTTCGCGTATCACGGATCCGCGGCGCACCGCGACAGCCGTGATCACACGGTGACGACGCCCCGACAGGGCAAGCAGGAATTCCGCAGCTTCGCCCGCATCCAATGGTTTTCCCAGAATACGACGACCAAGGGCGACGGTGGTGTCGGCACATAGCACGACATCATCGGCATCGGCCTGAACGGCGGCGACCTTTTCGCGGGCGATACGCGCACAATAGGGGCGTGGTAACTCGCCCTTGCGAGGGGCTTCGTCGATCTCGGGCGGGCGCACCGCGTCGGGCGTCAGCCCAAGCTGCGCCAACAGGTCCAGCCTCCGAGGGCTGCCCGATCCGAGAATCAACGCCATAGAGTGGGCGTTACTTGAAGCGGTAGTTGATCCGACCCTTGGTCAGATCATAGGGGGTCATCTCGACTTGAACCTTGTCGCCGGCAAGGACGCGGATGCGGTTTTTGCGCATCTTTCCTGCCGTATGTGCGATAATTTCATGGCCGTTCTCAAGTTCGACCCGAAATGTCGCATTCGGCAGGAGTTCCTTCACGACACCGGGGAATTCGAGGATATCTTCCTTGGCCATGTTGTCTCCATAGTGGTGGGTCCCGCCAAAGGGCAGGGCGTGCGGCTAGATGATGCTTTTCCAGTGGCTTTTCAAGCGTTCAATCGGGAATGGCCAGTATTTGTGACCGAATTGAAACGTGTCGCGGCGTAAAATCGGGGTTCCGTGAGCATAAATTGCAGATTCCGAAGCGCTTTCGACAGTGGATTCCATGGTTGTTCGGCGAATCGATGTGCCATGGCTTGCGCTTGGAGGTCGCCAAGGCGCTGTTCGGCGTTACAACCGACTCGCCACACTATAGTATTCAGCGCAGAGGCGGCGCATGACGTGACCGACGGATCGCTCTTTCGAGAAGCGCCTTTTACACCACCTGCGGCTTACAGGCCGAGCGCCCGGAACACGGTTGGCAATTGCTCCGTGATGTCTTCGGCAACCAGCGCGGGGCCGAATTCCAGTGCGCACTCGGTGTGAAGCCAGGCGGCGGTCTCGCAGGCCTGCATCGGACCCATTCCACGCGCCAGAAGCCCTGTGATGATCCCCGCGAGCACATCACCTGATCCCGCCGTAGCGAGCCAGGGTGCGGCGCGGTTGTATTGTGCCGAATGGATCGAGCACCGCCCATCGGGGGAGGCAATCACCGTTGAGGCGCCCTTGAACAGAATTGTGCAGCCGGCCCTTTGCGCAGCAGCGCGGGTCGCGTCCACCTTTGAATAGGCAGGCCCACCGACCGGCTCTGCAGTCAGTTTGGCCGCGAGATCCGGGAAAAGGCGCGCGAACTCGCCGCCATGGGGTGTCAGGACAGTCCGGTCGTGGCAAAGTTCGAACAGGTCTGCAGGCATCTTGTGGAACATACTCATAGCATCGGCATCGAGCACCGTTGGTCGATACAATGGCAGCGCCGCCTCGACCAATCCCCGTTCCGTGTCGCACGTGCCAAGGCCAGGGCCCAGACAAAGCGCATTCAACCGCGTGTCCCACAGAAGTTCTGTCAATGCGTCTGCGTTCGCAATCGGGGTTTGCATGATTGCAGTGATATGAGAGGCGACTTCTGCCTGCGCCTTGGGCGGAACACCCAGTGTCACCAATCCTGCCCCAACCCTCAGCGCTCCACGAGCGGCAAGCCGGGCCGCGCCGGTCCGGCCGGGGCCGCCGGACAGGATGAGCGCGTGGCCTTGCCCGTATTTCTGTCCTTCCGTCGGCTTTGCCAACACGGGCGCAGCGGGTGGCTCGACCATCCAGACATAGCCTGCGCGCTCGTCACTCTGCTCGGCATGGGGCAGGCCTATATCCTTGACCACGACCTTGCCCGAGTAGGTGTCAGCATGTTCGAGGCGGTGGGCGAGCTTTTCAGTGTGGAAACTGACGGTAAGATCAACCTTTGGGCCGCAGCCCAGCCACTTGCCGCTGTCCGAACAGATGCCGGACGGTATGTCGACAGAAACGCAGCGCACGCCAAAATCGTTTCGGATGGTTTCTAAGTTGCCCAGTACGAATTCGGGATCCCCTTCGACAGGTCGCGTCAGCCCGGTGCCGAAAATTGCGTCGATGACAAGATCGGGCATCGATTTGACGGTACCAGCGCTGCGATCCGTTAATGGCACACAGGGCCCCTTTGCGACCCAGCGATCATGATTCGTGCGGGCATCCGGAGGCAACTTGTCTGCGTCGCCATAAAGATGAACCGTCACGGTCCAGCCTCGTTCCTGCAATCGCCGCGCTATGACAAACCCGTCACCGCCGTTGTTGCCGGGGCCGCATAGCACCGACGCGGTATGCCCGTTTGGCGCGAAATCCGGCCATTCTTCGAATATTGCCTCGACCACTGCAGCTCCGGCTCTTTCCATCAGTTCAAGCCCGGTCACGCTTCCCGAGGCTATGGCAGCCCCTTCGATGGCGCGCATCTGGGCTCCGGTCAAAAGTTCAGCCATATCTAATTCCCGTCGATTCAGTAACGCCTATATATTGAGCAAATAGCTCAAAATACGGGCATCATCATAAGTTTGACACGCGCGTCCCTTGCCCCGTTACCGTAACCGATTGTGGACCCGAAATAGAAGTGGTCTGCCCCTCATGAACATCATCAGTCAGGAGGGGCCCATGAAGAAGATCGAAGCGATCATCAAACCATTCAAACTCGATGAAGTGAAAGAAGCACTTCAGGAAGTGGGCGTACAAGGACTTTCGGTGATCGAGGTCAAAGGCTTTGGTCGTCAAAAAGGCCATACCGAGCTTTATCGCGGCGCGGAATACGTCGTTGATTTTCTGCCTAAGGTCAAAATCGAGGTTGTCCTCGACGATGATCAGGTGGATGGCGCAATCGAGGCAATTGTCGATGCGGCCAAGACCGACAAGATCGGCGACGGCAAGATATTTGTCAGCTCGGTTGAGCAGACAATTCGCATTCGGACCGGCGAGACCGGTTCGGACGCACTGTAAGCCGATACCAATATACTTTCCAAAGAGGGGAAATCAGGAATGAGCAAGGACGCAGTTCTTAAGCTGATCAAGGACGAAGACGCCGAATACGTGGATATCCGGTTCACCGATCCACGCGGCAAACTTCAGCATGTCACCGTTGTCGCCGAGTTGGTGGACGAGGACTTTCTTGAAGAAGGCTTCATGTTTGACGGCAGCTCGATCGCGGGCTGGAAATCGATCGAAGCATCGGACATGAAACTCATGCCCGATACGGAAAGCGTTTATATCGATCCGTTCTATGCAGAGAAAACCCTGTGCATTCACTGTTCGGTTGTCGAGCCCGACACCGGCGAACCCTATAACCGTGACCCGCGCGGCACCGCAGAGAAGGCCGAGGCCTATCTGAAATCGTCCGGCATCGGCGATGTTGCCTATATGGGTCCGGAAGCCGAATTCTTCCTGTTCGACGATGTTCGCTATTCGAACACCATCAACAAGGTGTCCTACGAAGTCGATGCAACCGACGCATCCTGGAACACCGACACCGAGTACGAAATGGGCAACATGGGCCACCGTCCCGGCGTCAAGGGCGGCTATTTCCCGGTCAACCCAATCGACGAAGCGCAAGACCTGCGTTCCGAGATGCTGTCGACCATGAAACGCCTCGGGATGAAAGTGGACAAGCACCACCACGAAGTGGCGTCCTGTCAGCACGAACTGGGCCTGATCTTTGGCACGCTCACCAAGCAAGCTGACGAGCTGCAAAAGTACAAATACGTTGTGCACAACGTCGCGCACGCCTACGGCAAATCCGCGACCTTCATGCCCAAGCCAATCGCGGGCGACAACGGTACCGGCATGCACGTCAACATGTCTATCTGGAAAGATGGCAAGCCCCTGTTTGCAGGCGACAAATACGCCGACCTGTCGGACGAGGCGCTGTACTACATTGGCGGCATTCTGAAGCACGCCAAAACGCTCAACGCCTTCACCAACCCGGGCACAAACAGCTACAAGCGCCTGATCCCAGGCTTTGAAGCACCCGTTCTGCGCGCCTACTCGGCAAGCAACCGTTCCGGCTGTATCCGTATTCCGTTCTCGGAATCGCCCAAAGCCAAGCGCGTCGAAGCACGTTTCCCCGATCCCTCGGCGAACCCTTACCTCTGCTTTGCCGCTCTGCTGATGGCGGGTCTGGATGGCATCAAGAACAAGATCCACCCCGGCGAAGCCATGGACAAGAACCTCTACGATCTGCCGCCAGAAGAGCTGGCTGGTATCGAAACGGTTTGCGGCTCGCTTCGCGAAGCGCTCGACTCGCTGGCCAACGACCACGACTTCCTGCTGGCTGGCGACGTGTTCACCAAGGACCAGATCGAAGGCTACATCGCGCTGAAGATGGAAGAGGTCGAAACCTACGAGCACACACCGCACCCGGTTGAGTACGGTATGTATTACAGCTGCTAATCAACGCGGCTAACATTCCAAACAACAAGGCGCCCCGAGTTCGGGGCGCCTTTTTTCATGCCGTGATCGACATTCCATGGGCCTGCCCAGCCCAAGACTCACAAGGCTGTTCCCAAGTGGCCAAGGTCTGGCTAGAATCACACCAAAACGGACGGGAGAATCCAGCATCATGATGTCACTGCACTTCAAACGCCTTGCCACTGGCCTAGCCCTGTCGATTGGGTTGGCGCAGTCCGCCCAAGCCGCCACATGCGGGAACACCGGATCCGGGTTTGAAACCTGGAAGGTGGAGTTTGCCAATGAAGCCCGGAAGGCAGGCGTTAAGCAACGCGGCCTGCAAGCGCTGTCGCAAGCGCAATATGCCAACCGGACGATTGCTGCGGACCGCAATCAAAAGTCGTTCAAATACTCGCTGAACAAGTTCATGCAGGTGCGCGGCGCTGACACGATCGTGGCCCAGGGCCGCAAGCGCAAGGCGCGCAATCCACAGTTCTACGCCACACTGGAGCGGCAGTACGGTGTCCCCGCCGGTGTCCTGATTTCAATTCATGGTATGGAAACTGCTTTTGGCGGCTTTATGGGCGACAGCCAAGTCGTTTCAGCCATCACCACACTGGCGTATGATTGCCGGCGTTCAGCCTTCTTTGTCCCGCACGCCATCGGCGCATTGAAGCTCGTGGATCAGGGAACAGTGACATCATCCACACTTGGCGCCAAGCACGGAGAACTCGGCCACACTCAATTCCTGCCCGGTAATGCTCTGAAGTATGGGGTAGATGCCACGGGTGACGGAACGGTCGATTTCTACAACATGACGGATGCACTGGCATCAACCGCAAATTTCCTGCGCCAGAAAGGCTGGAAACCCGGTCGTGGATACCAAGAGGGTCAGCCAAACTTTCAAGTCATCAAGCAATGGAACGCGGCAACGGTATACCAACAGGCGATTGCGATCATGGCCGCACGGATCGACGGGTAGGCACCTTTGTGAAACGACAAGGGCCTTCCGCAACGTCTAGCGGGCGATGACGATGTCTGCGCATAACCCCCCCAACGTGGCGCTTTCACCAAGCCGCAACGTACCGCCATGCGCCCGCGCAACATCTGTTACAATCGCAAGGCCCAAACCGACCCCGCTGCCCTTGTTCTGATTGCGTGAGGGATCCAGTCTTGAAAAAGGGCGGGTCGACTCTGCGCGCAGCTCCGGCGGGATGCCCGGCCCGTCATCTTCGACGCGAATTCGCAGTGATTTCTCGGACAGCAGAACCGAAACCTCTGCACACGTACCGTACCGTACTGCGTTCCCAATCAGGTTCTCGACCGCACGGCGGATTGCCATGGGCCGCAACATGGCGGTGCCTTTTCCACTCATCTCGCCCAACCGGACTGCTGTGCCGGCCCGTTGCGCATCCTCGACGATCCGCTCAATCAGGTCATGTGGATCAGTCGCTTCTGGTTCGCCTTCGGCAACACCTCTTGAGAAATCCAGAAACGCATCAAGCAATCGCTGCATCTCGTCGACATCACGCAACAGGGGCTCCGCTTCGTCATCGTCAATCATCGACAGGCCCAGTTTGAGCCGCGTCAGCGGGGTCCGAAGATCGTGGCTCACCCCTGACAACATCAGGGTCCGTTGTTCGATCTGGCGCTCGATCCGTGATCGCATGTCCAAAAACGCCCCTCCTGCGGCGCGGACTTCGGTTGCGCCGCGCGGAGAGTAGGGGACGGATCGCCCCCGGCCAAAGGCCTGCGCAGCATCAGCCAGCTTGGTGATGGGGCGCAACTGGTTGCGTAAATAGATATAGGCGATGACCGTCATCAAACCGCCAAAGAAGACCATTGTCACAATCAACTGGTGGGGGTTCGTCACCGCGACCCGCGTACGGCTGACGCTGATCCGAATCGGCCCGAAGTCTGTGGCCAGATAGAATTGAACCGATCGGTTATCCGGAAATACAGATGCCAGCATATTCGGAAAGCCTTCGCTGATCCGATTCCGGACGATCCGCCCGGAATAATCGTACCACCGCAGGTAATCATATGCGGGTACTTCGTCCGCCGCGACAAACTGAACGTTTATCTGCAAGGTCGATAGAAATGGCTGCATCAGCGCGAGCGCTTCTTCCGGCGAAGCAGCAGCAGTGGTCTCGTCCTCGATCAGATCCATTTCGCGAACCAGTGTATCCGCCATCTGCGTCGAAACGTTTTCGAGGTGCTTTCGAATAAACGCCACCGAGACAACAAGTTGAACGCTGACCACCGGGACGATCAGGATCAGTGCTGCCCGCCCATACAGGCTGCGCGGCATATACTGTTTGAGCCATTGGAAGAACATGCGCTAAACCTAGCGGGCCACATTGGCGAGAGGAAGTGCAATGACCCAGCCGCCCGATGATTTCAACCCGACGCCCGGTGAGGCCGTAATGCTCGAGCCCGGATTGCGCCGCATTCTTGCGCCAAACCCATCGCCGATGACCTATCGCGGCACCAATACCTATCTCGTTGGATCGCGCGGGCTGGCGGTGATTGACCCCGGGCCACAGGACGGAGCCCACCTCAAAGCCATTCTTGCGGCGGTCGAACCAGGTCAGGACATCACGCATATCGTGGTCTCACACGCGCATCTCGACCACTCGCCTCTCGCCAGCAGCTTGTCAGAACACACGGGTGCCCCGGTGCTCGCCTATGGAAATGCCCATGCAGGTCGCAGCAAGGTCATGACGCAACTGGCCGCAGACGGGCTTGCTGGCGGTGGTGAAGGTGTCGACGAGCAATTTACACCGGATTGCTCAGTGTCAGATGGTGAAACCATTGCCGGCGATGGTTGGGCGCTTCAGGTCATTCACACACCCGGCCACATCGGGAACCATATCGCGCTCGGCTGGAATGACGTCTGCTTCACGGCCGACCACGTCATGGGCTGGGCCAGTTCATTGGTCTCGCCGCCCGATGGCGACCTCACAGACTTCATGGCGTCCTGCGCCCGGCTCGCAGAGCGGAACTGGAGGGTGTTCTATCCGGGCCATGGGGCCCCCGTCGCCGAACCGTTCGACAGGCTTGGCTGGCTTGTCAGCCATCGCAAAGGGCGCGAAGCGTCGATTCTTCAGGCCCTCGGTTCGGGACCATTGAATGCTCGAGATCTCGCGAGGCAGATCTATACCGACATACCAATCGCCCTTCTTCCTGCAGCCGAACGCAATGTCTTTGCGCACCTTGTTGATTTAACAGGGCAATTCAGAGTGGCTCCGCAAGGAGCGCTGTCGTCAGACGCTTGTTTCGAACTGGGTGACTGACAGCGCGTCAGAATTTTGGCGTTTCCGGAAAATCCCTCTGGACGCCACATACCCGTATTGCTATACGCGCCGCACCGTTCCGGCGTAGCTCAGCGGTAGAGCAGTTGACTGTTAATCAATTGGTCGTAGGTTCGATCCCTACCGCCGGAGCCAATTTACCCCAAAAGATCAGCAGGTTACACACAAGACCAGTTGATCTTTTCGGGCAAAATTGGACCTAGGGAACTTCTAGGGAACCGATTCACCCTAACACCACCGCGACCACACCCATACCGGCCAGACCGCCCAGCACGATCTGCCAGATCAGTGCCGCAATAGGTGACGGTGCGGGCATTATGACCACCTCGACCCGCAACGGCTCCTGCGGCTCCTGTGCCTCGTAGGGCTGACCTGTGCGCAGGTCGATCACGGGGGCGCTCATTGTGCAGCCCTGTGCGCCGCGACCCGGCACGTCGCGCCGCAGAACTTTTGTCGGGCATGTGTGCCACGGGCGATAGCGGTGCCACACTGCGGGCAGTATCGCACCGACATGTCCTTTTGCTGATCACGGTTCTGCTGGGACTTCCGGGCGTTTTTGTACCGCTGGTGGTTGATCCCCTCAACCATCTTCCTGATTGAATCAATGTATCCCTGCACCCGCTTTTTCCGATAGTATATCATGGGGCTGGTATCGTCAGGCTGTCGCAGGACCGAGATTGCTTCGATGGAGATCTGCGCCGTTTCGTGCGGTTCGGTGTCGAGTTCATCGGCAAGCAAGAGCAACACGCCCAGCAGCATCCTTTGCGTCACGCCGACGCCGCCTGAGTTGTAGCCACGCCGACCTACAATGGGTGTGCCGCCTTGCATGTCTGTGATCGGTCGTATCTTTCCCAGATCGACCCGTTCAAGTTCCGTCCACCCGGCATCCAGTATGCGCTGGACCTCTTGTCTTTCCATCGACTGATTCCTTGTAACGTAAAAAGTATCTTCAGCATTTACGAAGATATGTTTTACGTTACAAGTCTAAGTTAGGATCAATGACCCGCCACCCCGGACGTGAGGGTGGCGGGTCTGGCCGGTTGCCGCAGCAGCGTGACAACCGGTATTACAGGTCTGGAACCAACTCAGGTCCGAGATATGAAACACGTCCCAGAAACCCCGCAAGAATTTGCTCGTTGGCTCCGCAGGAACGCAACCGCGACAAAAGGCCAAAACGGTTCCGCCAAAGCAATTCGCACAGGCGCGACGTCTGGTCCTCGATCGACGCAAAAACCAACCCGTCCAGCGCCAGTTCGCCGTCCACGCATGCAGTAATGCGCACGTGGTCGTCGTCGTGCCAATCAACGAAGATACGCAGATCACGACCGGCTTCGCGGAACGGTGCAAGCGCCATGTCGGCGAGGTAATGTAGAAATTCAACCTCATCCATCCGGCACCTGTTGGGTATCTGTGCGACGTCGCATCGCCTCGTCGCAGAGTTGCCGCATCTTGTCGCCAATAGCGGGCGTCCATTCCTCGGGCGGGATGGAACTCAGAACGATCTCGCGCACCGTTGCGGGCGGGTGGTGGCGCATCAATTCGCGGATCTCGGCCACGATCAGTTTGGACTCGACAGCCCCGCGCAGTCTTGCTCGTTCCGCTGCGCTAAGTGGCCTGCCGCGTTCGGCCATGACAACCTCTGCGGCGCAGCTCACGATCTGGTCGGTCAGGTGGTGGTGGTGAGGCATGCCTCTCTCCTGTGGGGGTCTGCGGGGGCCTGGTGGCCCTCACACGCGCTGTGCGGCGCGTTCCGCAGGGGTTTATGTGGCGATGTAGGCGCTCGCCGGTACGTGCCAGTCCCGGCCACCCTCTTGCTGCACGGTGACCTCGTAGTCGGCCTCGACGCCCAGTTTGCGCAAAGTCTCGCCGATGGTGCCGGGATCGCTCAAACAGGCGACGGGCTTGCCGTCCCGGTGAATGTCGATCCGACCGGACGGGTGATGGGTGACGCTGGTGATCACCATGCGACACCGGTCAGGACGCTGACCGCACCGGGCCGTGCGAGCGCCCAGCTTGTCGGTTGAACAAATCTGACCGCAACGGACCAGCTTTGCCACATGCTGCGCACCTGCGCCCCGGCACCAGCCGCATCGGACACCTGGATCGACCCTGCGGTGTCCACGGCGTCGGTCTCGGACATGGTCGGGGCCGTTCCGTCGTCGTCTGCCATGACAAGGGTGGCAGAGTTCGACAGGTCGATCTCGGGCTGTTCCAGCGCGACAAATAGGCTGTCGGCATCCACGGCGATCACCTGATCGGTCGGCAGGTTGGCAGACTGGATCAGGGGCAGTCCTGCGAGCATGCCGTTGGCGATCTGATCGGCGAAGACGGCCACGCCCAGATCGTTCAAGGTCAGGCTCAAACTCGCCGCACGGACCGGGTGGATAAGCAGGACAGGCTTGCGGGCGCGGATGCTCACAAGTTGCGACAGCAGCCACTTCAAGTCCATGTGAACGTCCGCGACGGTCGATCCGGAACTGACCTGTGACGTCGCGCCCAGCGCGATCCCGGCAGGGCGCACACCTGTGACACCAGCTTCAGCATCCACGAGAAACCCGTCGAGGGCGGTCGCGGTGTCTTCGAGGATTGAAGCCTCGATCAGATCGACAATTTCGGGCTGACTGACACCGCGGATTTCTTCGCTCACGGCGGCAATGACGCCCAGCTTGTAGCGGTGCGCGGTCGCCGTGGTGAAGCTGCCAGCCTTGACCGGAATGGTCGCGTCCTCCTGAATCCAAGCGGCCGGCAGAGTCCCGGTCTCGCGCCGGGGAATGGTGACAAAGGCATCACGACCGAACGACAAACGGCGCGCGTATCCGCCGGCGACCAGTTGCGCCATTGCGCTGCGCGGTGCCAGTTCCTCAAACAGATCAAGGGTGCGGGAACCTGTCAGTTCCTGCGCCCATTCCACGCCCGTGGTCGAGCCGGGATTGATCGCGCTCTTGTGCATGCCCAACGCGGCTTTGCGCATCAAGCGGTTGGCGTCACCGGGCAAGGCAGCGTCAACGAACTTGCCGATTGGCGTGTGATCACTGCGCCGCTGGAACTCTGCACCGATCACGACCGCCAAGGTACGCACGGCAGTCGGCACCGCAACAGCAGGCTTCGGCTTGGCCGGTGCGGGCAGGGTCGCGTTGACCGTCACGGGTCGTTGCAGGGCGCGCTCAAGCCCTTCGATCTCGCCTGTCAGCTTGGCGACCCGTTCGGTCAAGCTGGGCAATGCCGCAATGTCTTTCGATTGCTGCTTGGCGCGCATATCGAATGCGGCGCGGTATGCTTCGTCGCGCAGGGCTTGAGTGGCCTTTTCCTCATGCGCTTCGTCATAGAGCGGGGATTTGCGTTCGATCAGGCTCATCGTGGGAGTCCCTCCAATTCAGTGCGGATCGTGCGTCGGATACGCGGCGCTTGTCCGGGGTGTCTTTCAGCAAGATCATCGGCCAGAACGCCCCATATTTTGCGGGTTTTCTTCGCGGCCAGTTCGCGGGCTTGGCCGATGGGGCAACCGGCATCGAGCAACTCGGAAAGCGTCCGGGCGCGTTGTGTTCGGATCATCGGGCGCAGTTCTTCAGGATTGATTGGCATGACGGGCCTCCATGTCTTTGCGGTGTCGTGCGGCCATGTCGTCCAGGCGCTTCATTTCATCGTCGTCACCACCTTCATCTAGAAACTCGCGGCTCACCTGTTCCAGCGGGTCGGCGTTGCGCTCGGCCTCGACCTTCACGGCACGTTCAAGCGCGGCGATCCGACGGTTCGACTTGTTCAGGAGATCTTCGACAATCTCGACAACATCGCGTTCGCGTTGCGCGATATGCTTGCGGATCGCGGCGAGGAATGCGTTAGCGGCTGGACTGCCGGTGCCGTTCGCAGCGTCGAACAGAACCGCGTGATCACTGGCGGGGCCGGATCGGTCGTCGCCGTGAATGTTGAGCGGTCGGTCGCCTGGGCCGGATTCGAAAGGATTTGTCATTCTTTGGTCCTTTGTCTCTTCGCGATCTGGCAAAGCTGGTTGTATTCGCCGCGCAATGTCTTGACCGTCGGGTGCTTCGGATCGAACCCGACACCCGGCAGGCGCGCACTCAGATCGGCCAGGGCGGCCACACTGCGCAATTCGGCATCTGCACCGTCCAAACGGCTCTGTGCCTTATCTGCGACGGCTGTGGCTCGTGCAGCGGTCGCTTCCAGCAGGGTCGCAAGCTGTTTGCGCCGCGCACTGGGCAGGCCAAAGCGCACGGCGGCTGCGGCGAGTGCGGAAAGCCCTTTGCGCTTGGTGACGGTGGTGCCGGTGTTCAGATGGATCGCGGCGGCGTCGAAGGCATGCGCCATGCGTTCGGTCTGGGCGATCAAGGCAACGACGTCGCGATGATCCTTGGCGAATGATGCGGTGACGGTTTCACGTTCGGCACGGGCATCTTTGCGGCCTCGTTCCTCGTTGGCGGATGCTTGGCTGATTTGGCGGCGAAGGTACGGCGCGCTCTTTGTGAGTTTGCGCGCTTTGGTGGGTGCTGATCTGATCGTGATGCTGGGCATCTGACTTCGCCGTCCTGTTCGTTAGGTGCGGTCAATGTGCCAGGTACGTGCGATCCGGTCCAGAAAAAAATACCGTAATACAATGGGTTAGCGTATTACGGTGTCGAACTCTAGTGTTTCCGGTTTCGCAGTGCCGCGAAACCGACCAAGCATTTCGGGTCGTCGAACTCAGACCTTCCACGAGGTCCGGTTCGGTCAAATCCGGCTCTGTGGCGGGCAAATCAGGGTCCGGGGCCGGATCGGTTTCACGGGCTTCAGACCAAGCGTTCCGTCACCTCGATCCCTTGGCCCATCTGCGCCACCGCAGCGCGTCTTCGGCGCATTGCGGGCTGCACACGGTATTGCTGCCGTGCTGCGCGCCGTCCTCGGGCCGCATTGGCCGGCCGCAGGCATCGCAAGGTTGTTTGGTTCTACGCTCGAACAGGTCACCGCGCTTGATCGGCGGGGACATGCGGGTGTCTTTCATCACGGCCTTCAGGTCGAGGTTGCAGTTGCGGGCATCGCGGCGCATCTGGTCCAGCAGATCGTCAAAGTGCGGATTCACTGGCGTTTTTCCATTGCCTCAGAATTTGTTGACTGGACCGGCTGGCCGGATCGACCTCGATCTCGGTTCCGCGACAGGCGATATAATGACGTTCGTGCCCATTCTCGACGCAGCGATGATGCTTGGCCGGAAACCCGGCCAGGCGCGCGATCCGTCGGCGAGCGTCGTTGATCATCAAGGCGACACGGGCTTCCTGTAGGGTTCGATAGTCCATTGCGTAAACTGTCCGAGCGTCGGCGGGCGCGTGATAGTTGCGATTGTAACCAATTCCCGAGATCCGATGCAATGCTGCATGGATGGTTGCGAATGTAACTAATTCGGCATGGATGGTTGCAAACGTAACTAATTCAGCATGGATAGACGGCTGTTCCCGGCCTGCTGGAACGGTGTCGGACCGGTGTCGCCATGAGCAATTTTTGCGGAGTTTTTTTGAACACGTGAACCCAACGCGGTGCAGCCTTCCCTTGCTCAGTCCGGTGATACCCTCCCCCTACGCAGCAGCGGACCGTGTCGGTTCGTTGACAGCGCGTCAACAGGTCGGAGCGGTGGTAGTCGATCCGTTGCTAGGGTCAGGACTCATAGCCAATAGATGACGGTTGCCGCTAGCGCGATTGCGGAGAGGAAGACCTTCGGGCACCTGTCGTATCGGGTCGCGACCCGTCTCCAATCTTTCAACCTGCCGAACATGATCTCGATGCGATT
>NZ_JBDWLR010000046.1:0-10711 GCF_039973035.1 Sedimentitalea sp. | reverse complement strand
CGTTACAGACTCACCGCAACATCATACCGCCACGCTCGGGCCGATGCTTTCAGCCTCTGGGCCGACTACACCGCCGAATTGGTGGCGTGATCGACCGATCACCAGAGCATTAAAAGCCACGGTCAGCAACTTGGCAATCCCGTTCGTTTTGATCATGGGGCCCCATCGCACATCAACGGAGGCCGTGCATTAAGTTTACGGTGCCGGGCGGAGAATTCGCACGTGCCATTTCGACGACGAGAACGGGCAATGCAGCGCTTCCGGCGGATGCGAAGTCTGCAGAAATTCGTCTCCGTCCACGCTCGGTACACAACCATTTCAATCAGGAACGCCACCTCTACACCCGACAGATTTTCAAGCTCAACCGCGCCGCCGCTCTCGCCGAGTGGCGTCAGCTTTGTGCCGCCTAAGGTCCAGTGGTTCCTGGGAAACTGAGACAGGTTAGAATCTGTCTGACACCACCCTACAGAGCCTTGCAGATACGATTGGCATCGAGCATGGACGCGTGGATGCCGCGTGCCGAAACGCAGTCTCCGATACGGAACAAGGCAAAGTTGCCCTGTTGCGCTGCGTCTGTCGCCAAACAGGATTGCTCATCAGCGCAGATCAGCTCATCGATATCCGCTTGACCCTGGTTCACTGATTGAGGGGCGAGATCATCATAGAGGTCATCCATCGGTACGGTACCCGTTTCGATCACGACCTGATCGTAGTCTCGCCGCTCTTCTTGGGCGCTGTACTCATTGCGGATTGTTGCGATAATCCGGTTTCCATTGCGGCCGATTTTGAGAAGCCGCCAGTCGGGTTTAATATTGACTCCGGCACCGTACAGGTTGCGCAGGTGGATCGCATGGTTGGTGACGCCCACATCTTCCGCGATCATGCGGTCCGGTGTCACAATGTCGACCTGGCTGCCATTTCCGGCGATAAATTCGGCAACCGTGGGGCCGCTTTGACCACCGGTCTCGTCATATACTAAGACCTTGCTACCAAGGGGAATCTCTCCGGACAGGACGTCCCAAGCCGAGTTGCCGAGCATCTCTCCGCCGTCGATCTGTCCGCTTTCGGGCATACCACCCACTGCCAGAATGACCACGTCTGGAACAAGCTCCATTACGTCCTCCGCTTCGGCATAGGTGTTGAAACGGAAATCCACCCCAAGTGACACGCATCGGTCATAGAGCCAGCGAGTGATGCCGATCATGTTTTGTCGCCAGGGAATGCGCGCGGCATAGACGACCTGTCCGCCGGGATCCGACTGTGCTTCCAGAACCGTAACTTGATGACCGCGCTCGGCGCTGATCCGGGCCGCCTCCAGTCCCGCCGGGCCAGCGCCGACGATAACGACATTGCGCTTGCTTTCAGCGGACTCGGTGTCATGTGTGAAAGTGCGCTCACGCCCCGTTACTGCGTTGTGCAGGCAAAGCGCGTCACCCCCACGGTAAATGCGGTCGATGCAGTAACCGGCACCGACGCAGGGGCGGATCTCCGCGTCCTTGCCCTCCAGATGCTTGCGTACCATGTGTGGGTCGGCGATCTGTGCACGGGTCATGCCGATCAGGTCGACATGGCCTTCGCTGACGGTAAAATTCGCTGTTGCCAGATCAGCCACACCTGCGGCGTGCAGCACCGGTAGTCCGGTGGCGCGACGCACCTTTCCGGCCAGTTCCACGAAGCGGCCCGCTGGAAAGGCCATAGACGGGACAGTTTCAGCCACGCCCGCCTTGGTCCAGTTGGCCGCGCCGGAAACATTCAGGCAATCGACCAGCCCACTCTCGGCATGGGCCAACGCGATAGCGATCCCGTCCTCTTCGGTGATGCCTCCGTCAATGAATTCATTCGCGGTAAAGCGCAGGCTAACGATGAAATCCTCGCGCACTGCCTCGCGGACGGCTTCCAACACCTCGATGCCAAACCTGAGACGATTTTCCAACGACCCGCCATAGGAATCTGAGCGGGTGTTTGCCAAGGGACTCCAGAACTGCCCGATCAGATGTCCCGACACCAGCAGTTCGATCCCGTCCAGCCCACCCTCGGAGCAGCGCCTTGCGGCGGCGGCATAGTCGGCGATGATGCGCCGGATATCCGCCGGCTCAATGATTTTAGGCATCGCCCCATGCGCCGGTTCCCGCAGGGCCGAAGGGGCGACGGTGGGCAGCCAATGGTTGCCGTCCGGTCGGGTGCGGCGTCCCGCATGGCTAAGTTGACACATGAGAGGGACATCATAGGCATGGATGCGATCGGCAAAATTTCGGAAGTGCGGAATAATGCAGTCGTCCGAGAGGTTCAGCTGCCCGAAGCTGGGCGGAGAATCCTTAGAAACGGAAGACGCCCCTCCGAACATGGTCATTGCCAGGCCGCCCCGCGCCTTCTCCTCGTGATACAGCTGATACCGTTCACCTGGAAGTCCCTCCTCGGCATAGGCCGGAGCGTGGCAGGTGCTTATGATCCTGTTCTTGAGCGTCAGATGTCCAAGCTCGAATGGCTGAAACAGGGATTTGTAAGGGGATGAGATCATGTGTCTACACGCAGTCTTGGATGGGGCGAGAGTTAAAGGACGCAAGGGCGGATACCTTTGCCATGATGCGCAGTTCTTGGTGCAGCGAGGGCGGTTGCTGGTGCATATCTTAACCTCTGACCACCATGACCGAACAATCCGCATGGCGAACGACGCGGGCCGCGTTCGGGCCCAGCAGGTAATCGCTTAGTTCGGGACGGTGTGAAGCCAGGACAATCAGGTCGATCTCGGCCTTCCGCGAGAGGGTGATGATTTCATCATAGACCGAACCGGTCGCAACATGCAGGCGCAGCCGCTCGGTCTGCAGCGCGATATCCGAGCCAATCTGCTCAAGCGTACGTTTGACAGTATCGGCGTTCTCTTCGGCGAAATCTTCGGGGAAAATATTTGCGGCATAGCGGCCCAGCCGGGGGATGACCGAAAGGATATGCAGCGTCGCGCCATAGTCCTGGGCGATCCGGACTGCCGTCTCGATCGCCTTGGAACTGGCGGTGACGGATTCCGGGTCCACTGGCAGCATGATATCATCATACATATTCGCTCCTCCGTGCCGCGCGCCTGCGCTGCAAGGCGATAATCATTGCCATGATGGCCAACAACGGCAGCAGCAGCCAATTTGGGTTCATCCGATCGACCGACCGTTCTAGCGCCAGAATCTTCCAGTCGTAATCCAACCCGCCCTTTTGCGCCTGACCGTCAAAACTGAGATCGGTCACCAAAAGCGCATCGCCTTCGGGTTCGACGCCAAGGCCAGCCGAGTCAAACAGCACATCCTCGGCGCTCTGCCCGCCGTCCCCGCGGAGCGTAAGCACGACGGTTTTGGATATTGTTGCGCCTGAAAGATTCTCACCTTCCGCAATCAGGCGCACATCAATCTGGCCCTCCAACCCATCCGCCAGTTTCAGCAACACGTGCACAGGTTCGCGTTCAAACGGAGGTTGTACCGCGTCCAGAATGGCCGCCGGTCGCAACAGCAGGATAGCGACGACGACAAGAACCACGGATTCCCACAGCCGCGACCGGGCAAAGAAATATCCCTGCGTACCGGCAGCGAAAATCACCATTGCCACAATGGACGAGCCGACAACCAGCCCCAGATGCCAAGCACTTTCAACGCCAATCAGCAACAGAGCCGGGTTTAGCACAAAGATGAATGGCAGGATCGCAGTCCGCAGACCGTAGACAAAGGCGATCAGGCTCGTGCGCATTGGTTCTGAGCGCGCCACGGCCGCACCGGCAAAGGCATCGATGGCTACAGGTGGCGTCGTGCCGGACAAGAGGCCAAAATAGAATACGAAAAGATGTACCGCGATGGGCGGCACTTCGATCCCGTGCTCGGCGGCGAGGGTGACAAAGGGATTGGCCATGATCGCAGCGACGACGATGTAGTTCGCGGTCGTCGGAAGGCCCATGCCCAGCGCCACACACATGCCCGCAGTCAGCAGCATCATCAGGAAGAAGCTACCGCCGGACAGGGTCTGGATTATTTCAGTCATCAGCAGCCCGAGGCCCGTGGCAGATACGACGCCAACGATGATCCCGGCAGCGGCCATCGCGACGGCCACGCCGGTCATGTTGCGTGCACCCATGATCAGACCGTTGACCAGGTCTTCTGCTCCCGACTGCCAAAGCGCTGCACTGACAGGCCGTCTGTGTGCCAGAGCCAGAAGCGGTTTCTGGGTCAGCAGAAGGACAAATATCGACAGGATCGCCCAGGACACCGACAGCGCGGGTGAAAAGCGTTCAATCATCAGGCACCAGACCAGCACCCCGATCGGCAGGATATAGAACAAACCGGCCAGAAAGATCGGCAGTGCTGCAGGCACCTTGAGCAAAGGGGCTTCAGGGTCGTCCACCTCGATTTCCGGGTAGCGGCGCGAAACCCAGATCAGGCCGATATACAGCCCGGCCAGAAGTAGCACGGTCATGATCAGGGCGTTGTCACCAAACAAGGCCCCAATCGCTTCGAACAGGAGATACAAGCCAAAGCCGACTCCGGACAGCAGGGTGATCGTCAGGATTGAGTGCATCAACCGCTGCGTGCCACTGTAGGTCACTGCACGCTCCAGCACCGCCATGCGCCCTTTCAGTGCCTCGATATGGACGATGCAATAGAGGCCGAAATAAGAGATAAAGGCGGGGATAAAGGCATGGGTGATCACTTCGAAATAGCTGATGCCCACGAATTCGGCCATCAGGAAGGCGGCAGCCCCCATGATGGGCGGCATGATCTGACCGTTGATCGATGACGAGACCTCAATGGCCCCGGCCTTTTCGGGAGAGAAGCCCACTCTTTTCATCAAGGGGATCGTAAACGTGCCGGTCGTGACCACATTGGCAATCGCCGAACCCGAGATCATTCCGGTCAATGCCGAGGAAATCACCGCCGCCTTGGCTGGGCCGCCCCGCAGATGGCCTAGCAAACCGAAGGACAACTGAATGAAATAGTTGCCCGCGCCCGCCTTGTCCAACAGGCTGCCGAACAGGACATAAAGGAAGATGAACCCGCTGGAGACTCCCAGAGGCAGACCGAAGACGCCTTCGGTCGACAACCACATATGTTCGGTAAACCGGTTCAGGGACAGGCCGCGATGCGAGATGATTTCGGGCATGTTTGGCCCGAGAAAGGCGTAGCCGATGAATACCAATCCAATGATGACCATTGGCAACCCCAGTGCGCGCCGGGCCGCCTCGAGCAGCAGGCCAAGACCGGCGAACGCTACAAAAAATTCCAGCTGTGTCCGCGCCCCGCCGGACCGCGAAACCACGCTTTCATAGTTCACGACGGTATAAAAGCAGGTCCCGACCGCAATCAGGCACAACACAATGTCGAGGGTCGGTATCCCATCTCTTCGTGACCGGGCCGTCGCCGGAAAGGTGAGGAAGGCCAGTGCCAGTGCAAAGGCGAGATGGATTGACCGCTGCAGCGTATCGTTGAGAATGAGAAAATCGAACCAGAAAGGAAATGGGGACGCAATCCACAATTGGTAAAGTGACCAGAGGAGCGCCACCCCGACAATTGTCAGATGGGCCTTGCCGGTCAGTGTGCGACCGCCCAGATCATTCTCTTCGATCAGTCGAGCATGTCCCCTGCTCTGTGCTGCTGGGTTTTCCATGTTTTTCCTCTCGGAGAAAAAAGCTCCGGCACTTGGGCCGGAGCACAGTCAGGGCGATCTACTTGAGCAGACCGACTTCGCGGAAGTACCGTTCGGCGCCGGGATGATAGGGTGCCGTCCGTCCTGCGGTGGCGGCGGTTTCAATTTGTACTGCGTTGAACATCGGCGACTGGGCCTTGAAGGCGTCGAAATCGTCAAACACCACCTTGACCATCTGATAGATCACGTCTTCCGGCACATCGGCGCTTGCGTTGATCGTCGCTGGCGTGCCCCAAGTCACGATTTCTGCCTCTTGTTCGCCGTATGTACCGGCCGGAATGACAACCGGGATCACATATGGCTTTTCTTCCATCATCGCTTTCACAACGTCATCATCCCATGAAATGACCTTGGCGTCGCAGGTGCTGGTGGCTTCGAGGATCGACGCCGCGCCGACGGCAGTCGGATAGACAAAGGCGTCGATCTTGCCGTCGCAAAGCGCTTGCGACTGCTCTTTCGAGGTTAGCTTGGTTTCCTGTTTGAAGAAGCTGTCCGCATCCAACCCATAGTAGCCCAGCATCTCATAGACCTGTGCCTCGGTGCCTGAACCCGCGTTTCCGGTGTTTACAACCTTGCCTTCGAGATCAGCGAAGCTATCGATGTCGGCGTCTGGTCGGGTGACGATATGTGCGGCATCGGCATGCAATGAGAACAGGAATCGCAGATTTTCGTTTTTGCCGTCTTCGGCAAACTGGTCAGTGCCATGCCATGAGTGGAACTGCCAGGCGGACATTGCGATACCCACTTCCAGATCACCGACCTGGATCGAGCGCATGTTGGCCACGGATCCGCCCGTGGATTCAACCGTGCAGCGGATGTTGTGATCGTTGGCCTTGCGGCTCTTGTTCAGCACATTGCAGATGAATCCGCCTGTCGGATAGTAGCCGCCGCCGATCCCGGCAGTGCCGATATTTACATACTGGCGCTCCTGCGCGGCAGCACCTGTAGCGACAATTGCGACCAAACTGGCTGCGGTCGCGAATTTTGTCAGTTTTCCCATGTTGGAACGTCCTTTTCTGTTTCTGTTTTTTGTGAAGTGGGGTCGTTCAGGCGCCTCTTCTTAGAAATGCCGCGACCTCTTTTTGGGATGCTTCGATATGTTGACGGAGCGTCTGTACAGCGCCTTCAATATCCTGCTGCTCGCAGGCATCGAGAATGGCATCATGTTCGCGCATCGGGCGCTCCAGGCCGCTGGCAGTAGATACGAGCAGGCGCAGATACTGGCCGAGCCGATCTTGGAGATCGTTGATCATCCCAAGTAACGGCGGATTTCCACACGGCTCGTAGAGCATGTGATGGAACCTGGCGTTCATTGCGCTCCATTCCTTGGCCTCGGTACGTTGCGCGTAGTCGACCAGCAACTCGCGCATGTCTCGAAAGTCGGAGTCGATCATGTTCGGAATGGCCAATTCCAGCGCGCGGCACTCCAGGGCGACGCGGATATCCAGAAGTTGCAGGATTTCCCTTTCGGAATACTGGCGAACAGTCGCGCCCTTGTTTTTTTCGAAAGTGACGAGGTTCTCGACCTCCAAGCGCCGCAGCGCCTCCCGCACCGGAATCTTGCTGACGCCAAAGCGCTTGGCAATCTCGTCCTGACGCAAAGGAGAGCCCGGTTTGATCTCTCCGGACAAGATCTGGGTCCGAACATCTTCATAGATGGGATCTGCAGCGCTTGAGGTCATGTGGTTTCCACGGCGTAAGTAGCAATTTCGGATTTGATCCTTGCAAATCGTATACTATTTTGTCAACTTATAATCCTAAAATACCACATCAGGCCGCAAACTACTTTCGCAACCTGTCAGAAATCATTGGGAAAATTGCCAAAATGCGCTCTGCATCCACCATTGTCATCGGCACAGGAATCATTGGAATCGCCACGGCTTATTATCTGGCTAAGAATCACGGCCAGACCCGGATCACCTTGATTGATCGCGATCAACCGATGGCATTCACATCGGCCCAATCAGGGGAAAACTACCGTAATTGGTGGCCCCAACCGGCGATGGTGGCCTTTACCAATCGCAGCACTGACTTGCTGGAAAAGATTGCCCGTGACAGCGGAAACCGCATCAACATGAACCGACGCGGCTATGCGCTGGCTACCCGGGAAACAAATACTGATGAATTGGTGGCGCAACTGCATGACGGACTTGGTGAAAGCGCCGAAAAATTGTTGCGCTATCATTCGGAGAGCCGTTCAGACACCTATGCGCCCTTCGACAGCTCCGATTGGGAAGGCGTGCCCGATGGCGTCGACATCGTTCAAAACCAAGCTCTGATCCGCGATCGTTTCCCTGGCTACGATCCGGAAATCCGGACAATCATCCACATTCGGCGTGGCGGTGATATCAGCGGACAGCAGCTGGGCATGTATATGCTGGATTACCTCAAGTCGGTCGGCGTAAAACGTGTCGTCGGCGAGGTTCGCAATATCACCCAGCAGGATGGGTTCCGAGTTGAGATTGCGAATTCTTCCGGGACCGAAACTCTGGCGGCCGATCAGCTCGTCAACGCTGCCGGGCCATTCGCCGACAAAATCGCAAAGATGATGGGTGTTGATCTACCGGTCTACAACACGTTCCAACAAAAGATTGCTTTCGAAGACCGCAAAGGTGCCATTCCCCGCACGATGCCGTTTTCGATCGATCTGGATGGGCAAAAGATCGACTGGTCCGACGAGGAACGCGACATGCTCCGCAATGAACCTGAATTTGCATGGTTGGCTGGTATGATGCCCGGCGCCATTCATTGCCGCCCCGATGGCGGCGATGCGGGCAAATGGGTAAAGCTCGGCTGGGCCTATAATGAAACCCGCGCCAAAGCGACGTGGGAACAACAACTGGACGAGAATTTCCCGGATATCGTGCTCCGCGGTGCTGCGCGGCTCAATCCTGCACTCAAAGCATACTACGGACAGTTGCCCCGCAACATGCACCACTACGGCGGCTGGTACACAATGACCGAGGAAAACTGGCCCCTGATCGGTCAGATGGGCCCCGAGGGAGCCTTCATGAACTGTGCAATGTCCGGGTTCGGCACCATGGCGGCCTGTGCAGCGGGCGAGCTGTGTGCAGCCACCATCGCCGGGGCCGAATGCCCTGACTATGCCCCGGGCTTATCGCTGGCGCGATATGATGACGCGGCGCTGATGGCCGCTCTTCGTGCCGCGAACAAAGGGGTTTTGTAATGGACAGCATCCTGCTTGTCGGTGCGGGCCGCATGGGCGGGGCCATGCTGCGAGGCTGGATCTCCGCGATGGGCAGCGGCTATCATTTTGTTGCGCTGGACCCTCACGCGGGCCCCTCGCTTGCCGATATCGGCAACGAGCCGGTACCCGGAAGTCGGTTCACCTATGTCGCTCAGATTAAGGACCTTCCACCCAACCTACATCCCAAGGTGGTAGTGCTGGCCACCAAACCGCAGCAGGTCAACCAGGCCATCACCGATTTGGGTGACTGCATCGTTTCCGATACGGTTGTTGTTTCCGTCGCCGCTGGCGTCTCCACCCAATCCATCAGTGGGGCCGCCTTCACGGACGCCGCCATCGTCCGTGTCATGCCCAATATCGGCGCCTTGGTTGGCAGCGCGGTTTCGGCTGGTTTTGCCTTGCCAGAAACGCTGCCGCATCAGAAAGCGCTGGTTGAAGAGCTTTTCGCGTCCGTGGGCCAAATGATCTGGCTGGACAGAGAAGAGGATATGCACCTCGCAACAGCGGTATCCGGAAGTGGTCCGGCCTACTATTTTGCCTTCTGTGAAGCCATGATTGCGGCTGCGGAAACTGAAGGACTTCCCTCGGACATTGCCCGCGCTCTTGCGATCGGAACGGTCACTTCGGCGGGGCAATTGCTCACCCGGAAACCCGACCCAACTCACCTGAGAGAAACCGTCACAAGCCCGAATGGAACAACCGCCGCAGGATTGGGCGCGTTGTTGTCCAACGGGGAGTTGAAAAGACTGTCCCACGACGCTGTTCGAGCCGCAGCAATGCGCTCGCGAGAGCTCTCTTGAAACCTGAAAGACAAAGGAAGCCGCAGATGAAGGTATTGGTGCCTGTCAAGCGCGTGATCGACTATAACGTGAAAGTTCGCGTGAAGGCGGACGGAAGCGGTGTCGATCTGGCCAATGTGAAGATGTCGATGAACCCGTTCGACGAGATTGCCGTCGAAGAGGCCATTCGCCTGAAAGAAGCAGGGAAGGCCGAGGAAATCATCGCTGTATCCATCGGCGTAAAGCAGTCGCAGGAAACCCTGCGCACAGCGCTGGCAATGGGTGCAGACCGGGCGATTCTGGTTGTGGCAGCAGATGACGTGCACACCGACATCGAACCTTTGGCGGTTGCCAAGATCCTCAAGGCGATTGTTGACGAAGAGCAGCCCGGCCTCGTGCTCTGTGGCAAACAGGCGATCGACAACGACATGAACGCCACCGGTCAGATGCTGTCCGCCCTGTTGGGCTGGTCGCAAGGCACCTTTGCTTCTGAGCTGGACATTGATGGCGACAGCGCCGTTGTGACGCGCGAAGTCGATGGCGGATTGCAGACCATCAAGGTCAAGATGCCGGCCATCGTTACGGTCGATCTGCGCTTGAACGAACCACGCTATGCGTCGCTGCCCAACATCATGAAGGCCAAGAAAAAGCCTCTGGATGAGAAAACGGCTGCGGACTACGGCGTTGATGTCAGCCCGCGTCTCGAAATCGTCGGCACCGCCGAACCCGCAACCCGCGCGGCCGGGATCAAGGTCGCGTCGGTGGACGAGCTGGTTGCGAAACTCAAGGAAGTGGGGGCTGTATAATGGCTGTACTTTTGCTTGCCGAAGTCACCGATGGTGAACTGGCGCTGGACGCGACCGCCAAGGCGGTAACCGCTGCGGCGAAACTGGGCGATGTGACCGCGCTGTGCTGTGGTGCTTCTGCCGCTGCTGCCGGTGATGCCGCCGCCAAGATCGCTGGCGTGTCCAAGGTGCTGGTCGCCGAGGATGCATCATTGGGCCACCGCCTCGCGGAATCGACGGCTGCACTGATCGTGTCGCTGGCTGGC
>NZ_JBDWLR010000045.1:0-2742 GCF_039973035.1 Sedimentitalea sp. | reverse complement strand
CTGAATTCAGCGTCGGCTACTCTTGCCGGGATCGAAGTCGCGCATATGATCCGGAAAGGTCAGTTTGACAAGGCAGAGCAGTCTGGCTTCGCGCAGTTCGCAGCACTCGCTGGATAAGTGTATCCGCTAGTAGAGCCACCTTCGACTCGGCGGAAACTTTGCGACACAGCCTTCGATAATACGTGCCACCTCTTCGGCGCTCAACACGACGGGGATCTTCTTCGCGGCCCGCTGATAGCGCATGTGCCGCTTCATCTCAGGGCGTGGGCACGTCGCGGCGAAAAAGAAACTGAGCACCGTCAGCCGGCTGTTGAAGGTCGGCGCGCCAACGCCGCGTTCCTTCATATCAAGCTGGAACGCACGAAGTTCCTCCGGTGTCGCTGTATCCGGCGAATGCCCCAGAAAGCGCGTAAAGTCCCGCACCTCCGTAAAATGGAAGAGTGCTGCGTAATTCACGGCTGCACATCGCAAAGAGGGGCATGAATTGCTCAGTGGTGCAGACCTCGGTCAAAGGCCACTCGCCAAATTACGCATCGGGAAAGCTGCATCGCAGCGCTGATTCCTGTGATCATGCCTGCTTCAGGCCGTCAGCGTCGGTTGAGATTGATTCCACGGAAACCTGCCTCGTTCGCGTTGCCGCCTTTCGGTCATCAAAATGTCTGAACCATTCGCATTGGTTATAGAGCAGAATGCTGGGTAGCGAGCCTGTTGTGTTGAAGATGAGTTCTCTAATGCGATGTGGGCTAACGAAGTGGAAGAAGTTTTCTGGTTCGACAAAGGTCAAATCCCCCTCCCGCAACCAAAATAAACACAACATACCAGAGCGTTACGCCCCGCATCACGCGAGGCTTTTTGCTTGTCCGCATTTCAACTCAACGCCAACTCAACGTTGGACGAGTCGGCTGGTGACTCTGGGCTTGGATCGCTCCCGCGAGCCTGCCCAAACTCTTATCGACGTTGCGGGAAATATCCCGTGGCAGGTCACATTTCGTACGAAACCGCATCTGCCGAGTGATCAATTTTAGGATCACTCTTCGACAGCGACGAATCACCTTAAAAGTGCTAAACTGCCATATGCGTATTTTCATGCTCATAACCTGCCTCTTGGGTTTGGTACCGCTTGGGGTGCCGCGAGCATTTGCTGATCAGGCTCCTGGACAAGTGTCTGCCGAACTGCGCTATTTCGGCACCTGTGACGGTTCGGCAGTCGTTCAGATTGGTGAGCACGTGCTGCTCACGGCAAACGACGAAGACAATATTTTGCGAAGTTATCATCTACTGGGCGGCAAACCTCTGGGCCAGTTTGATATCTCATTGCTAGCCGGCGTGGACAGCAACGAAGAAATTGACATCGAAGGCGTTGCCCGACAGGGCGACTTGCTGTGGTGGATCGGATCGCATGGCCTGGGGAAAAAAGGCATCGAAGGCGATGACAAGCCAGCGCGTCGCAATATCTTTGCCACCAACATTCCAGGCCCTGGCCTTGAAAATCTGAAACTCGTCGAAAAACACACTAATCTGACGGACGCACTTAGGAATTCGGAGGACCTGAAAGAGATACTGACGCCGGAAGTGTGGAATCTGGCACCCAAAAAAGGTGGGTTGAACATTGAAGGCGTAGTATTTGCGCCAAATGGCGATTTGCTTGTCGGGCTGCGATCACCGCTGTTCGCCAAGAAAGGCAAGAAAGGCCGAGCGCTGATTGTTCATTTGCGAAAGGCTGGCGACGGCTGGTCAGTTGTGGATGTGTCAAGACTCAAGCTGGACGACCGGGGAATTCGGGATATTCACACAGTTGACGGCGGCTATCTGATGATTGCGGGCGAAGTCCACTCAGGCGGCAAGTCGGCGTTGTATTTCTGGAACGGCACGGACAAGCCGGAACTCCGGTCAGTGGACGGCATTCAGAATCTCAACCCAGAGGCCGTCATTCAATTTGACGGCCACCAGATCATCTTCAGCGATGACGGCACTCGCGACAGAAAGCCCGACTTCTTTGAAGCGGAACAGGAATGTGGCGAATTTTACGACCCGGAACAGAGTCATCCTCTGGTCTATTTTCGCGCTGTTGTCGTCAATCCGTGAACTGAGGTGCTCGGTCACCGAGTGTAACCTGACCACAATACCTGATAGGCAAATGGAAGCAGTGCAATTTGCCAAAACAAGGTAGGCTATTTGTGCAATGTTGAATCGAACAATTGGGGCAACAGGCTGAGATCTGCGATGCAAGACCCAGACATTCCGCGCAGCTGCAGCAAGTCTCTTTCTCGTTGCATGGCCACTCTCATCTTGTTCCTATAACGACATTGGCGTTGTGGATTTGCAGGCCGAAGTGACCCATGGAGGCTGTGTCGCGGTTTTGTTGCATGGATCGCCCCACCGCTGATATCGATGCGGCTTGTACCCTTCAGGATGTTGTGAATGCCGCACAAGTACAACGCCGATCGTCGTGACAAGATCCCGAAGCAAAAGCATCGGGTGACCAACTGGTCTGTGTACAACGAGGGCCTACGGCGGCGCGGTGATCTGACGGTTTGGATCAGCGAAGAAGCACTTGCCCTGTGGTCGGCTCCACGCCGAACGACGCGTGGCGGACAGCCACACTACTCTGATCTGGCGATCGAGTTGTGCCTGACGCTGGGCCTGGTCTTCAAGCAGGCGCTGCGTCAAACCCAAGGCTTGATGCGCTCCATTGCGAGGCTGCTTGGGATTGAGATCGCGGTGCCTGATTTCTCCACCCTA